>JAUYOL010000001.1 GCA_030695905.1 Candidatus Omnitrophota bacterium
GCGCCCGGGGCACGCGTTCTTTGATATACGTGAACGGCAGAATGTCATAGAGATAAAATATTAGGCTCTTCGCGAAAAAATTGTCTTTTTGCTATGGCCGTGGTGTCTTTAGTCTAGTGCCCTCGACGGGGAGATTGGACATTTACGCTGTGTTTAAGCTGTGCCCACAAGGACGCATCCGCAACAACTAACGCTCATGTTTGCAGCATTCTCCTGAAGGTATATCTTTCCCGTGGGGACAAATCTTCGGATGCCCTAAAAAAGTACATATCTTATCGGTCGCCTCCTGAGTTAAAATATGCTCCAGCTCACAAGCGTCTTTGTTTATCCTTATCCTGTCCATATGCAAAATATTAAATAACAATGTTTCTGCTAAACGATGACGGCGGACTATATCCCTTGCCAGGATTGCCCCCTCTTCTGTCATGGAGATATTACCTTCCTGGATACGAAGCAAATTAGATCCGGATAAATGCTCTAAAAAGGCCTTGTCCACTGTTTTGAGCCTTCGCAATAATTCCGAAATCTTGCTTACCCCTCTTTCCTGCAAGGACCATATACCCTCCAGCACTTCATCTTTAGTTTTATCAAAATTACATGCGCTTACCGGAATAGCTACTATCTTTCCATGCTCTAAATATATCTGCCTATCGGCCATCCTGCCCAACTCGGGATTATGAGTCACCATGACAATGGTATGCCCCTCTGAATGCAGTTTATTAAAGATAGCCATTACCGCTTTCTCATTGGCCTCGTCGAGATTTCCCGTCGGTTCATCCGCTAATATTAAACCTGGGTAGTTAATAAGCGCCCGGGCGATACACACCCTTTGCTGTTCGCCTCCGGAAAGCTGGCCGGGCAGATGCGCGGCCCTATCTTTAAGGCCCACCTTATCAAGGGCCTTCATAGCTTCGTCTTCATCCGCCATGCTGTGATAGTATTGGGCGATCATTATATTTTCAACGGCGGTCAAATAATTGATCAGGTGAAATTCCTGAAATATAAATCCGATCCTTTCCCTTCTTATTTTCGTCAGCTCTTCATATTTCAATTTGGATAGATCCGCGCCTTCCAATGTGATTTGGCCGTTTGTCGGTTTATCCAGGCAGCCGATTAAATTAAGGAGCGTGGTTTTGCCGGATCCCGAAGGGCCCATGATAGACACCCATTCCCCGGGCCTGATAGATAATTGTATTTCTTTTAAGGCATGCACCTGGCCGTATTTTTTTGTAACATTCTTAAAACTTATCACATCCATAACATTATTCTCCTCTCAATACAGTTGCAGGCTCTATTTTTAAGGCCATCCTTATCGGCAAAAGCCCTGCCAGCGAAGATATCGCCGCTGAAACCACTACAGTTATCGGTATTACAATCAATCTGAATGATATTGCGCTTCCGAATACGCTTTTGCCGATGACCTGCACAAGGATAAAACCGGCAAGATATCCAAAGAAACCCGCGTTGACTCCTAAAAAAGTTGTTTCAGCCAGAAATTCAATCAAGATATCCCTGTTCCTGGCACCCAATGTCTTTCTTAAGCCTATCTCCTTTTGCCGCTCCAGGGTCATCGCTGTCATCGTAGCCCCCACGCAAAGAAAAGTTGAAAAAAGAACGATGATGGTCACGAGAAGAAGGAGGAGTTTTATTTTATTAATAATCAACCCTTCGGATTGAGAGATCCTGCGAATTAAACTTAAAGAAATATCACTGTAACTCTTTTCTATCCGCTTACCCAGCTCCTGTAATTGGTCTGAGCTTCCCATCATGCTCAGATACACAATATTTATCTCATCATTTCTTCCGGATAACTCCTGCGCGGACGAAAGATTACAGAATACCTGGTTTTCTTCCTGGCCTCCCGTTTTAATAATTCCTTCTATGACAAATTCCTTTGTCTTAGAAGTAAGTGTATCGGAAAGTTTTATCTTTTCTCCTATTTTGAGCCCCAACTTTTTGGCGACCTCATAACCGACCAGGATGCCGTTTTTATCTCCCCTTTCGCCGATCCATGCTCCGTTAATCTTCCAGTATGGATAGACCTTTTTTATCTCATCCGGCCATGTGCCCGCCAGGACTACTCTTTGAGCGTTAATTTCGCTTATTGTATATAGATAAGGTATTGCGCCGATAAGCTTCTTTTCATCCAGCGAGCGGATCATGCTCTTTAGATCCGCCTCTTTAAAATAATCTGCTTTCCCGGTATCGCGGGGCGAGATCACAATATTGGCGCCGTAAGAACGTAGTTCCCTGTTCATCTTCAGGTTTATATCATAATAAAGGCTTAAAAGGGCCGATACTACGCATGCGGCAATACTCAAAGCAAACAGAGCCAAAAACAACCGGAACTTCCTCTGAGTAAATGACTTTTTTATTACTCTAAAAAACAATACGATATTATTGTTCATGCAAAACCTCGATCGGCCTTAAGGCCAGGATAAACTTTATAGGTGAGAGGCTTCCTATAATCGCGATACACGTTGACAGGAAAAAAACTACCGGCAGGACAATCGGCTTAATTGAAACGCCATATCCAAAAACGCTCCTGGCAATTACTTGACAAAATAGAAAACCTGCCGCGTACCCTAATAGGCTTCCGCATATACTTATTATTACTACTTCGGCTATAAATGCTCCGGCTATTCTAAATGAATCCGCGCCGAGGGCTTTTGACAGCCCGATCTCTCTTGTCCTTTCCAGGACTGATGTAGTCATGAGGCTCCATATACCGAGGCCGGCCATTATCATCGCGAAGGCCGTCAAAATGAACATAAGGATCTTTAGTCTTGTTAAGATATTGCCCTCTGCCTCAGCCACTTTTCTTATGGGCTTGGCGCAGACGGTCGGGATTGCCTCTTCGATCTGAAAGGCCACTGAGCTGACATAAGCGGTGCAATACCATTTTTCGAATTCGGCGCTCGTCAAGCTATCGGGATCCTCGGACGCATGATCGGACAATTTATTATTGGGCGTGGTCAGCGCACTTACCTCTACCTCCTGCACATGACCCGTCAAATTCATTTTTTCCTGCAGAAACTTCAACGGGACGTAAAACTTTTTTATGTTTTGGTCGTCTCCTTTTACAATCCCTTTTACATAGAGCTCTGAGTCTATTAAACCATCCGGCCCATAAATAACTATTTTTACGGGTTCGCCGGGCTTAAGAGAGAGGGCCTTTTCGGCGGCTTCATTGACGAGCGCCGCGCTATAGTCTGATTCATCATCTATCCATTCTCCCTTTACTGCCAGGTAGGGTCTTGTTTTTTTAATCCCTTCGACAAAAGTTTCTCCCGTAGAAATAGTATTATTTTTCTCAAACCACGTCCCGTCAATGACAAATTTGTGATTATTAACCTCTCCCGTGCCGGTCAGGTGCGGAGCGAATCCTTTTATGTTATAGCGCCAAAATATCATTCTTAAGTTTTCCAGATACTTTTCCTCTATGAACGACCTGTTTTTAATAGGATTGAAATCGATCCCTTCTATTTCGAAAGGCAGGCTTCTTTCTTTTGGAATTACGAGAATATTAGCCCCGTAAGTTTTTAGTTCTTCGGCCATCTTGTCGGAGATGTCCAGAGATATATTAAGCAGAGCCGTCGCGACGCTCGCTCCTAAGGCAAGGCAGGCTATAGCCAAAACCTTATTTCTTTTCTGCCGCATAAAAGATTTTTTTAATACCCTTATAAACATATCTTAAGCCTTTACTCTCTGAATACTTCCTTCTTTTTTTCTATATCAGAAACCTTGATCGATAAGAAATCGTTTTCCTTCCTATAGGCAAGCGGGATAGGATTGCACCCACCGGGTAATCCTATCGTATCAAGATTCATCATTACATCGCAGGCCAGGCAGACGATCTGGCCTTTTTTCCTCTGATAATAGCCGACGGGCCCGCAAATATCACAGGCATCAAAACCTATGCCGAAAATACCCGCTCTTTTTTCAACGATAATAAAACGGATGTTAACCCCGTCTTCGGTAGCGCAGGAAAAACGATGCAGGTTTCCGTCGCTCACAGCTTCAACAGGAATGCGCACCGCTCCATTTTGAGGAACTGTTTTTTCGGATGGCGACAGCGTTATCTTTCTGGAGGCCCAGGCATAATTAGCGATCATAATAGCTATCACTATTGCCAAAGATAAATAGCCGGATCTTATCCAGTAATTTCTGATTAAGTGTGCGGCTTTTATCTTACGCTTTTCGGCAGGATTTAAATTGCTCCTCTGTCTATTCTCACCCTTGTACCTTCCTATAAATAAACCGGCCCCTAATACAAACAATAGCACATAACATGTCAGCTGGCGATAATTTATCAAAGGGGCCACGATAGTGACAGTCTTCGCGGTCGCGGGTAAAAATCCTAAAACGAGGAGGCCGGACGCCAGAATAATCAGAGCATGGGCCATACTGCTTATAAAAACGACGAAAACCAGGAGAAGCGATCTCTTTTTATCCAAAAACCGGCTGATCCGCGCAAAAATCTTACCCAGGATGATTGCTATGCCGCCGCCCAGCATCCCCGCGACAATCTTAAGGATAAGCTCTGTATTTAGATTGTTTTCAGCGCTAAAAATAGACCGGGAGAATAAGGATATTTCTATAAAATCCTGCAGGGATAAAAGAAAGGCGATATTGAAAATTAAAGATTTTTTAAACTTAAAGGCGTTCGGGCGCCGCATAAAAACAAATACGGCAAGGCATAGAATTATTGCCAATAATGCCCAGACCGCGTCAAATTCTTCTCTCAGTTTGAAAAACTTCAAAGGGCATGCTGATAAGACTCCGGCAAGGAAAGAACAGGCCAGGCCCCACCACAAACATTTCTTTAATCTTTGCAGATCCAGACGCTCGAGCAAGATCGCCCCGGAGGCAAAGGTTAAAGCTATCCTTATGCCCTTTTCTAAAATAAAAGCTATTACCTCTAGCATCAGCTATATTTTTTACCCTTTTTAAAATTTTATCTGCGTCTGCACATAGAAATAATTGATATCCTTACGCGAATCTACGGCGTCCTTGAAAAACCTTCCGAGAAAAAACCGGTTCGCGCTGAGTATCAAGTTTACATTTTCCGTGATTTTAAAATTGGCTATCACGTTGACTTCGCTTCCAATGTTACGGCTTATATCGGCCGGTGTTTTATCCGCCAGAAAATAATGGTAGTCGATGTTCAAGTTTATCCTAGGATGCAAATCCATTGATATGCCACCGATTATAATGTGCATACCACTTGCCCTGAAATCGCCTACTGTAATACCGCTCACATCCGGGACAAGGCTTATATCGCCTACAATGTATTGGTCATTATATATGTTTCCATGGAATTCACTGTAATATTTGTCATCCGTCTTATTATCACCGCTTCCAAAGGCATAGCCCGCGAAGAGGCGCGGATTATATTTTGATTTGAACGTGTACCCCGCTTCAACGTGCCCTCCATACGCGCTGATCGTGTCGTGGGCTCCGCGTTCCTCGTTCTCTATATTGCCGAATTGATAAAGCGGCTCAATCTCGTAATCAAACTGTTCCATGATCTTACCCGCGAACCTTGTTCCGATCGTATACCACGTGGCGTCATCCGCCAGGTCTGAATGGAAAAATTCGAAACCGCCATGGTGATAGAAGAAATAAAGATCGGCTGTCGTATCTTCCGTAATTTCGTATTGTGAGTACGCGCCATACAGGGCCGGCCTGTCTTTACTTGTCCCTTTATTAAGATTAACATATCTTGCTGCTATCCCATCTACCCAGAATTTGTCGCCCAATAAAACCCTAGCCTTTGCCGCGTCCCACACGAGACCGTCATAAAAGTCATTCGTACCCAGGAAAAATCCGGAGCCGTAACATAGCTGCTGCCGACCCACCTTTGCTTCCAACGGTATATGCTCCATATCGGAAAGTTCCGCGTATGCCTGATAGAGATTGCCCTTCGAATAATCGCTGTCGCCTTCATTGTCTTCGCGCATATAGAATTGCCCCTCGGCAAAGACTTTAAGCTCTTTTATGGGGCTGAGCAAAAAATTCACCCTGGTTCTCGAAAGTATCTGCTCATCGTGCGTATCAGGCGCGTAGCTGAAATCGCCGAGATTCTGATTTGTCACAAAATCGCCGCGCACCCTCTCTTCGGCGCCTATATTATAGGTAATGCCCTTTTTCTGGGCTGTCTTTTCTTCGTGTTCATCATGGATTTTATCGTGAATCTCGCCCCGGGTTTGGCATTCTTCATTAGCCCATAGAGGATGCGCCAATAATAAGACCGCCGATACAATTATTATTATTTGTCCTTGCTTATACCACATGCCAATATTCTCCTTTAATTTATTCTCTTCTCACTATTACCATTTTCTGGGAACATATGGAAAGTCCCATTCAACCACAATAGGCTTTCTCCAGAATCTACCCGGCACGCCGGTTTCACTGTCTGTGTGCAGCATAAAGTCCTGTTTTAAGGGAGACTCTATAATAAATGTAACCTTATAATTACCCGCTCCCGCCATCTTTATATTGGCTCCATAGTGAGGGCCGTCGTCGGCGTTCATCGGCATGAATGTGCCTTCTATCACCTGCCCGTTATTTGTATTTTTCAGCTTATACGAGATGGACAGATACGGTATCCATTCTCCGGAGCCAAAACCCACCCTGTTCCCTGCTGTCGCCTTGATATCGCATTCAAGGTGCAGATCCGATTTCTCAGGTGTTAACCCCATCATCGGCTCCATGGGAACAGGCTGAAAATATACCGCGGCTATCTCCATGAATTCAGCCTCCTGTGGATCACCGATAGGATACTCGGTAAAGCCAAACGCGCTTCCGGCTAAACAACATAATGCAAACGCTGCCATGATAAAACTAAACACACCACTTTTTACTCTACCCATGATTTCCTCCTTTTTTTGAAAACGTTACACGTAAACCGACCAGTGCGGCTATTATCAATAAACCCTGGGGTATGATGGTCTGCCAGTAGGGATATATTCCGAGAAACGGCGCACTTGGGCCGCTGATTATTAAAGACGGATCAATGAGCCCGCCCTCTATAAGTTCCATTATGCCTTTTCCCGCAAAGACAAATGCCATGTAATAGAGAAGGGCGCTCGTAGCGATAAAAAACGGTTTTAACGGTAGTCTCATGCTTCCAAAACGGACTCCTATAAATACGGCGGTGAGCGCAATACAGCCGATAATAAATCCGCCGAAAATAACCCCTACTCCTGCCGCGCCCTGGCCTGGCACAAGCGCGGAATAGAAAAGGACCGTTTCCGCCCCTTCACGATAAACCGCCAGGAATGCGGCAAACCACAAGGCATACATACTCCCTGTGGTCAATGACCTGTCCACCTTACCTTTAATATAGCTCATCCATTTATGCGCCTCCACCTTGCTGATCAACCAGAAGCTCACGAAGAAAAGAACAACGACCGCGATGAGCATGGTAATCCCTTCCATAATTTCCTGATTAGCGGCATTGATACGAAAGACCCACTTTACCAATATGCCGGTGATAATACTTAAGGCGATCGCGATAATACAGCCGTGATAAATTATCTTTACCTTATCCTTATGCCCTGTCTTGATTAAATAGGCTATGATGGCGCATATGATAAGGATTGCCTCGAATCCTTCCCTTAAGATAATGAAGAATGAATAGAAAAAGAGCGCCGCGGGGGCTTGCGACTTTTCTTTATTGCGATCCAGCTCGTGAAGCGTTACTTTAAGCTCCGCGAGCAACTCTTTTATGGAATCCTCTATGACTGGGAATGGGTCGCCTCTTTTTATCATTTTACGGATTTGAGCGAATTTAAATTCCAATTCGGAATTACGTTTGGCGGAAATGGTTCTCCGGATGGGGCCTTCCAGGTATTCAAAATTTTCGAAGTATGCGCTTTCCCATTCTGCCTTCGCGTCCTTCATCTCGCCTTTTCTATAAAGCTCCAGGGCCCTTTCGGAATGTTTCTCGATCCCGACGACATAATCACTTAATTTTTTTCCTGCACCGCTATCCTGCGCCACACAAGCATGCGTCTGAAAGGCGAGAAACAGCGCCGCAATCAGCATTATCTTTCGTATCATCTCGGTAAAAACCTCTTTCTTTATTGAAAACAATTTTCAATTACTAAACAAAAAAAACTATTTCTTATGTTTGCTGCATATCCCGAATATCTGAAGCTTGTGCCTCAACGGGGTAAAATGCTTTTCTTTCGCTAATTTTTCCTGCAACTCCTCTATTTTCGGCTTTACCACTTCCGTATAGCTTCCGCATTTGACACAGATAAGATGATCGTGATGTTCATGTCCATATCGATGCTCAAACCTTGATATGCCGTCCCCAAAATCGACCTCATTGCAAAGGCCGGCTTCTTCCAGCAATTTCATCGTCCTATATACGGTAACATAGCCTATTTTGGGGGTTTTTTTCTTCACGATTTTGTATAATTCGTCCGTAGAGAGGTGCATCTCCACCGAGAGGAATACTTTCAGTATCTCTTCCCTCTGAGGCGTGTATCTTAGACCCTTCTCCCTGATAAACTTTTCCAGTATCTCGATCTCTTTTTTCATGTCATCTTCCACCTTTGTATGATTTTTTATTGAAAAGTGATTTCAATAATATCACGCTCATCGATTCCTGTCAAGAATTATTTTTAATTTTATCTAAAAACCTTCTCTAAGATAAAACCGCAGGACATAAGCAGAGAGAAAACGATAATCAGCGCAATCGCTGAGGCATTAGCGGGAAGAAGTTTCTGAACATCCATATAGTGTTTATGCGCTGTCTTTGCCGTTTTAAAACTAAGTGGAGCGCTCAAGAATACCAAAACGCACGATAGGGGAAAGATTTTCATTATCAGACCTATCAAGGTAAGTACGAATGCTAGCGGCTGCAGCCAGATAAAAACCAGCGCCGCGTTTTTTTTACCTAAACGCACTACCAGATTTTTTTTACCGGTCTTATCATCTGCTTCAAAATCCGGAATTTCATTTATCCATAGAACCAAACCGGCTAGAATACCCGTAATAACGCCGGCACATAGGGACACCTTGTCAAAATGCCGAACTTGCGCGTAATACGCACCGCTCACCAAGAGTGGACCAAAGCCTATAACTACAGACAATTCGCCTAAGCCTCTGGCGGAAAGATTGACCCGCGGCTCGACATAGCCGACAGCCAGAAACATCCCGATTATACCCAAAACCAATACAGGCCAGCCGCAAAGAACGACCAAAACCAAGCCGATAGCCGCGCCCGCACTCAAGAGCCCGATGCCTGCCTTAAGCAAAGTCTGCGGCTTAATAAGGTTTTCTTGTATAACCCTTGAGCCGCCGCTATATGGCGTAACGGTTTCATTAATATTATCCGTTCCGCTCAAAAAGTCAAAATAGTCGTTCAAGCAGCTTGCGCCGAAATGGATGCAGGCCGAGCTCACCAAAACCGCTAAAAATAAGCCGAAGTTAAAATACCCTTGGTTATAGGCTATCGCCGTACCCAGGAGAGTTAAAACAATGGTTAATAAAACAAATGGCGGGCCTAAAACCTTAAGCCAGGCATAAACCGTTTCTGTAGGCGACTGGGCAATAAGCCGCCGAATCTTAACCGGCATTGCTTAAGTTAAAATAAGGTTGAAACGATGTAATTGCCGTCTTTCTTCAGTGCGGGCGAAACGCCAACAGCGGTCTTTAACGCAAAAGCCTCCATTGAAACCGATTCGGGTGAAGCATATTTTTTTGACCCTGTACCCTTTTTGATATCCTGGTTCTTAGTCACTCCGGTTGATCTCATCTTGCTCATGCCGTTACCCTCCCTTTCTTTATTTATTCTTCCAATATTCCTTTTTCAACAAACAAACGTGCACATTCACTAACTTCAGATAAAAGACTTGAGAAGTCTGTAGTCTCAAATTCACCTGCCACTTTTTCTGCGATTGCTTCAATGTTATTGTTACCATCGCAAAGCTGGAAAATTTTCGCGGCTACCGGGTTTAATATCCTCGGTAGAGCAAAATCATCCTTATGGACTATTACAATCTGGTCATTTTCCCCATCCAGTCTCCAACGTAAATTTGTGGCTATCCTGGGTTTACTCATAATGGATATCTTCAGTGACATAGGGGATAGTCCTCTCCGCAATCAAATCCTTCATCTGTTCGTATTTCTTTATAAATGAAATCACTTCCGGCCGCTTCCAGCCTTCCTTTAAATATTCTTCCCAAATTTGTTTTATCGACTGCTTACGTAAATTGCCATAAGTGAAAGGCAATAGCAAGTCTAGCCTTAAAGTTGCTTCCGGAGTAATGATGCACCAGATATTGGGAGCAGCCGAACGCACGCTAAGGTAAGTCTTTAAAACCTGCTTTTCCGGAGAGGGTGCAATGATTGTCATTTTATCAGAATATTTCTTGGCCGATTCATCCAGTGATTTAAAAAATTCGGTATACTGTTTATCGCCCAGGGCGATCGAAGCGGAATTCAGGGCAGCCCGGCCTGTCAAGACCAGCATATCCGTGACAAAATACTCCAGATCCATTTCCGCGCAGAGCGCGATCACATTACCCACATCGAAATAATTCACGCTGGAGGGCACAAAGGAAACATGGACGCGCACGCCGTTATTTTTAAGCAGTTTTACCGCAGCGACGGATTTTTCCCAGCTGCCTGCCAAGCCTCTCGCTTTTTCATGGGTTTCGGCCGTTGAGCCGTCTATGCTGATCTGCACCCACTTTACCTTGAGTCGCGCCATTTCTTTTGCCGCGGCCTCGTCTACCTTGGTGCCATTGGTAATTATCCCTACTTGTATATCATATTCTCTTAACTTGCTGACGATCTGCGCCCAGTCATCGCGTAACAGTGCCTCGCCGCCGGTAAGATAAACCTCGAATACCCCTAATTCTCCCAACTGTTGGGCGATCTTAATAGCTTCGGAGGTATTAAATTCTTTTGCGGAAGACTTTGAATTAGCATTGTAATAACAATGTACGCAGGAAAGGTTGCATTTATTGGTCAATTCCCAAAGCCCAAAAATGGGGGCCTTAAAATACTTTGGCAGTATCTCTTTCTTATTTAAGGTATCGATGCGCTGCGTAAAACTATTTGTAAATGTTGGCTCGGACATAAGTTAGCATTTTATCTTGTTAACCTTATTAAATCAAGGGGAATTCCACTATTTTAAATTGTGCCAGTGACTATTTATCGAGGGTTTTTTAAATGTGCTTTCCGGACGAGAGACTGCTAATATCGACCGTTCCGTGCTTCATCTCATATTTCCATTTCCAAATCGCATATATGGGCGGGTAGACTAATAACTCCATAATAAAACTTGTAAATACACCGCCTATCATGGGGGCCGCGATACGTTTCATCATGTCAGCGCCGGTGCCCATGGACCACATGATCGGAATTAAACCCATAAACATAGCCATAACCGTCATCATCTTCGGCCTTATGCGCTTTACGGCGCCGTGAATTATCGCTTCCTTCAGATCTTCGTATGTCTTCATCCTGCCCTCTCTTACTCTCTCATTATATGAAAGATCCAGGAATAACAGCATAAAAACACCTGTTTCCGCGTCCAGGCCCATCAGCGCTATCATGCCTACCCAGACAGCGATAGAAATATTGTACCCAAGTATATACAGTATCCATATCGCTCCTACGAGGGAGAATGGCACCGCGAGCATGACTATGGAGGCCTTTACCGGAGACTTGGTATTCATGTAGAGCATGACAAATATTATAAAAATAGTTATCGGTATCACAAGCTTCAGTCTTTCTCTGACCCGCATCATATTTTCATACTGGCCGCTCCATTGTAAGCTATACCCTGTGGGTATTTTGAATTCTCTGTTTACTATATTTTTTGCCTCTGTAACGTAACTGCCGATATCGCGGCCGGCAATATCGACATAGACATAACCTGAAAGCATGCCGTTTTCGTCCCTTATCATGGCGGGGCCCGTGACGAGGTGTATGTCGGCGAGCTGGCCAAGCGGTATCTGCGCGCCGCTCATCGTAGGAACAAGTACGCGGCGAAGTTTATCCAGATCATCTCTTAATTCACGGGCATAACGCACATTAACCGAATACCGTTCTCTGCCCTCAATAGTAGTTGTAACACCTTCGCCTCCTATCGCTGACATTATCACCATTTCAGCATCTTTTATTGTCAGGCCATATCTGGCCAGTTGGTCGCGTTTAATATCAAAATCAACAAAATAACCGCCTGTGACACGCTCGGCATAGATAGAGCGCGTGCCTTTAACGCCCTTCAAGATCATTTCAAGATGCGTGCCTATTTTTTCTATTTCATCCAGATTCGCGCCGTATATTTTTATTCCCACAGGCGTGCGCACCCCTGTCGATAGCATGTCTATCCTTGCCTTGATAGGCATGGTCCAGGCATTCGTTACGCCGGGGAATTGGAGTTTTTCGTCCAATTCATTTATTATATCTTCCCATGTAATACGATCTCTCCAGATGGCCTTAAACGGCGCCTGTAATATATCCGGCATCCATGAATACCAGCGATGCACTTTTCTCCATTGATCTTCCGGCTTCAATATTATTGTGGTCTCCATCATGGAAAAAGGCGCCGGGTCCGTGGATGTCTCCGCCCTTCCCGCCTTACCGAATATCCTCTCAACCTCAGGCACAGTCTTTATAACTTTATCCATGGTCTGAAGCAGCGCCTGAGTCTCTGTTACGGATATGCCGGGTAAAGTGGTGGGCATGTAAAGTATAGAGCCTTCATTCAAAGGCGGCATGAATTCGTTCCCCAGCTTAAAATATATGGGGATGGTTAAAATCATTAATACTATGGCCGCTATTATTGTGGTCTTGCGGTATTTCAGGACAAACTTACAGGCAGGTTCATAAATAGCGAATAAAATTTTACTCACAGGATGTTTTTCTTCTGGATAATATTTTCCGACGGTAATCGCATTGACTATATTTGATAACCATTTGGGCTTAAAGTGCTTATAATCCATTCTTGTAAAGAGCATGCGCAGCGCAGGGTCGAGCGTGATGGCCAATATAGCGGCGATCGCCATGGCCAGGTTTTTGCTGGCCGCGAGCGGCCTGAATAATCTTCCTTCCTGATCGACGAGAGTAAATACCGGCAGGAATGCCACTGCTATGACCAGCAACGAAAAGAATACTGATGGGCCCACTTCCTTTAAGGCCTTCAGCCTGACCTCATGAAAATCCCCGACGCGCCCTCCCGACTGCCACAACTCCAGCTTCTTATAGGCATTCTCCACTTCCACGATTGCCCCGTCGACCAGAACTCCTATTGATATCGCTATGCCGGATAGCGACATGATATTTGAGGTCAACTTGAGTCCATATAAAGGTATGAATGAAAGCAGCACCGCAATCGGTATTGTAACAATGGGTATTATAGCGGAAGGAAAATGCCATAAAAATATCAGGATGACAATACTTACTATTATCATCTCTTCCGTCAATTGATGCTTCAAGGTGTCGATGGAGCGTTTTATTAACTCCGAGCGGTCGTAAGTGGTAACGAGCGCTACCCCTTCGGGTAACGAGGCCTTGACCTCCTGGATCTTTTCTTTAACACTGTTGATCACATTAAGGGCGTTCTCGCCCTGACGCATGACGATTATACCGCCTACTGTATCGCCCTCGCCATCAAGGTCAGCGACGCCGCGGCGTATATCCGGCCCTAGAACAACCGCGCCGACATTTTTTACTAAAATGGGCACTCCGGACTTGTCAACGCTGATAACTATATCCTCGATATCTTTGACGGATTTCGCGTAACCTCTGCCGCGTACCATGTATTCTTTGCCTGAAAATTCCACGAGCCGCCCGCCAACGTCATTATTTCCGTCGCGGATGGCGTCCACTATTTTAGCTATCGGGATGTTGTACTGCAGAAGAGCGGATGGGTTAACATTGACCTGATATTGTTTCTGAAAACCGCCTACGGACGCGACTTCTGCCACGCCCGGAACACTCTGCAGCCAATAGCGCAAATACCAATCCTGGAACGACCGAAGTTTTGCCAGGTCGTTTTTACCGGATTTGTCGACAAGCGCGTATTGGTACACCCAGCCCACGCCTGTCGCGTCAGGCCCCATTTCCGTTTTTACGCCTTCGGGCAATTTGGGGATTATCTTGCTTAAGTATTCCAACGTGCGGCTGCGCGCCCAATATATGTCTGTCCCGTCTTTGAATATGACGTATACGTAGGAAAATCCGAAGTCAGAAAATCCGCGGATCGCCTTGACTTTCGGCGCACCGAGCATCGCGGTTACTATAGGATATGTTACCTGATCTTCGATAATATCGGGTGAGCGGTCCCAGCGCGAATAGATTATAACCTGGGTATCGGACAGGTCGGGGATAGCATCAAGGGGTATATTCCTGACACAGTATACTGCCGCAACTATGGCCGCAACAGTAAATATTATTACTATATATTTATTCTTTGCGGAAAACTCTATTATTCTTTCGATCATATTATTGGCCGTGTTTGTGTTCGGCGCTTTGGGATGCGGCCTTTAACTTGCTTTCCGAATCTATCAGAAAATTGCCGCTCGTTATCACTATATCGCCTTCTTTCAAACCATCCAACACTTCATAATAACCTTCGGCCTTGGGGCCCAGCCTGACTTCGCGCGACTCCAAAACGCCGCTTTCTTCCGACAGGTAGACTATCTTTCTTAAGCCCGTATCCAGAACAGCGTCTTGAGGCACCGCCAATTTTTCGCCCATGTTTTCTTTGATCTTGGCGTTAACAAACATCTCCGGTTTTAATTTGTCGTCAGGATTCGGTATCTTCACCCGCACCTGATTGGTTCTTGTCGCAGGATCCAGCACCGGATTAATGGAAACTACAACGCCTTTGAATATTTCGCCCGGATAAGCAACCGCCTCTATCTCTACAGGTGTGCCGACTTTAACAAGGCCTATCTCGTATTCATAGATAGCTACATAAGCCCATACGCTTTCTCCTTTTGCGGGAAGGTAAAGGCTCGTATCGGCTTTTCTTGAATTTTGCAATTCGACTATCTGTTCATCGCTCATGCCGAGAAGCTTCAACTTGCGGCGAGCTGCCTGCGTAAGCGACTTTGCCCTTTCCACAACATCCAAAAGCGGCGAATCCTTCACATTATCTTCATTCTTAATTGCTTGAATAAATTCTTCCTGCGTTACCATCAATTGCGGGTCATACGCTATCTTGCCCGACGCGCGTATGGCCCTTATTAATTCTAATCTTTTGACGAGCTCGGTTCTCACCCCTATAAGCTGTTGTTTTTCAGGGCTTATCATCACGGTGGTACCGGAAACTGCTGCGGCTTGCGGCTGTTTTGTTATCTGGATGACCTTGCCGCTGGCCGTAGATATTACCTCTCCGCAAATAGGGCAGATTATCCTTTCGCCCGGTTTCAGCATCGTCTTCACGTACATGGTGCAATCTTTCATCGTGCAATCGTGTTCTATGCATACTTCTTCTAAGCTTTTTTCCGGCGCCTGCGTTACGGTTTTTGCGGGCTCCGGGGATTTTTCTATCTTCACTAATTTCATGCCGCATATAGGACAATCACCAGGCCTGTCTGATGTGTATGCCGGATGCATAGGACAACGGTACACGACCTTGTCTTGACCTGAAACGGTGCCTTCTTTTTGGGCGCATCCTTGAATTACAAACGATATGCCAAAAATCAGTACAAGCGCCGTTATCACTACTATAATATTCTTGCTATTTTTTCTCATTAGCTTCCTTCTCCTGTAATTCATCTAAAGTAATACCCATAGCCTTTTCAAGATCGGCAAGCGCTATCCTAAGTTCTAAGATCGCCTTGTAGTGGTCGATCTTAAAGTCTTCCAGATTACGCTGGCTGTCTAATAATGTCAGAAAATCTGTTACCCCCGAAGAATAGCCTTTTAACGAGGCCTTTACGGTCTCGTCTGCCTGCGGAAGAAAGGCCGTCTCATACAACTCCACCACTTTTTTATTGGCTTCCACTCTCGCGTGAGCATCCCTTACGTTGAACAAAACCATATTTTCTTTAGCTCTGTATTCCGCCTTTAACATATCAAGTTCGGCCTTCATCTCTTTTACGCCGAAAGCCTGTTTTTGAAAAAACCAAAGCGGCACCGTAACGCCGAGCATGCCTGCCCACATTCTTTTTTCAGTCTTGTCGGGCCCGACCATCTGTCTGAATCTTACGACAAAGTTCGGCATGAATTCATTGATCGACAAATCATATGCTGCTTTGCCCCTCTCTATGCCGTACCGGTACGCCTTAAGCTCCGGGTTATAAAATTGCGCGGTCGCATAGAATTTTTCGAGCGGATAATTAAACGAAATTGCGTCCTCAGCCGAAGGAAGCCCCATCTCTTCCTTAGGGTCTCTGTTCATGAGGGTATTGATCTTAGCCTGCGCGGAGAGCCTTTTCTGCTCGAGCATAATAAGTTCATTATCTATCTTTGCCAGTTCCACCTGGGCCCTCAAAGCGTCGGCTTGCGTCCCGGTATCTGTCGAATATCTTGCGGTTGCGCTTTCTGAGAATTGTTCGAGAAGATTTTTCTGGTCCTTTATCACATCAATTGATTTATAGATGAGAGAGAGTTCCGCATAGGCACTCTTGACTTGTGATATTATCTCTCTCTCTTTAGTTTTATAATTTTCATACGCCATCTTCGCCAATTTTGACGCTATCTTAGCGCGCAAATACAATTTCGTCGGGAAGGGGATCTCCTGCGTGATGCCGTAGGTAGTCATCGGTTTGCCGCTTAAGTCTCTGTCTGCGGTGATTCTATCATATTCCATATCGAACATCGGATCATCCAGGCTTGCCGCCTGCCAGATTCTGGCGCTCGCTGCTTCATACGCTCTTTTGACTACGGAAATTTCGGGGTTAGACTTGAGAGTCTCGTCGATAGTGGCTTTTAGGGTAAATGACCCTTCTGCAAAGGCATCATAATAGCCCAGCATGACACCCCCCAGAATCAAAATAAGAATTATAGCTATATATCTAATCTTCATATAATTATGTTATTATCGCAAATATAGCACATGAAACTTGTTTTGGCAAATACCGGCTCTTAACCGCCATAGTATAATCTGCTCTTATCCGCTTCTTTTGTACCTTCTCATTAACAAAGAGTTTCCTACTACCGAAACAGAACTAAATGCCATTGCCGCCCCAGCTATCATTGGATTCAGCAAAAATCCTGTAAAAGGATAGAGCAGCCCCGCGGCAATGGGTATTCCGACAATATTATAAAAAAACGCCCAAAAGAGGTTCTGCCTTATTTTACTCATGGTATATCCCGACAATTCAATAGCAGCGACCACATCCCGCAGGTCATCCTTTATCAAAGTAATATCCCCGGATTCAAGGGCTACGTCCGTACCTGAACCTATAGCAATACCCAAATCCGCCTGCGTCAGGGCAGGGGCATCATTTAGTCCATCGCCAACGAACGCGACTTTTATCCCTTCGGATTGTAAGCGCACGATCTCCTTTAGTTTTTCTCCCGGCAGTACTTCGGTTAAAACTTTATCTATGCCCAGCTCCTTCGCAATTACCTGCACTGTGCGCCTATTATCTCCCGACATTATAAGTATTTCTTTCCCCATTTTTTTAAGTCTAGAGATTGTATCATGCGCAAAATTTTTTAAACTATCTCTGAACGCCAAGAGCCCAGTTAACTTTTCATCTTTTATTAAATACACTACGGTCTTGCCTTCATTTTCCAACCTTCTCACATCCTCTTCCGCCATGCGGACATCAATACTTTTCTTTTGCATGAGGCTGCGGTTTCCCACAATAATTTCGCTGCCATTTATACTGCCTACTATGCCATTGCCCGGCAAAGACACGAATTTATCTACCGAATAAAGAGAAATTTTATTCGACTTCGCGGCGTTTATAACGGCTTCGGCTAAAGGATGTCCCGATTTGTTTTCTAAAGATACGCCGAGCCGTAAAACTTCCCGTTCGTCACAATTGTAAGTTTTTATATCCGTAAGCTGCGGCTTACCAATAGTCAGGGTCCCGGTCTTATCGAATATTACTACCTTAACCTGCCCGGCTATTTGTAAAGAGGCCGCGTTTTTGATAATAATCCCATTTTCCGCGGCCTTACCCGTGCCTACCATAACAGCCGTTGGTGTTGCTAATCCCAATGAGCATGGGCAAGCAATGATTAGTACGGATATAAAAGCACTTAGCGCAAAAACAAAATCTTTTCCTAAAAAAATCCAGCCAAAAAACGAAAGGCAGGCAATTATCAATACTGTTGGAACAAAGATGGCGGCGATTTTGTCTGCCAACTGCTGAACAGGAGCCTTAGACCCCTGCGCTTCTTCAACCAACTTTATTATCTGGGCCAGAGTTGTTTCGCGGCCCACCTTTGTCGCTTTAAATTTAAATGATCCGCTTTTATTTATTGTTCCCCCGATTACGGTATCGCCAATTGTCTTTTCAACCGGCATGCTTTCACCTGTGACCATAGACTCATCTACGCTTGAATAACCTTCGATGATCTTGCCATCAACCGGAATTTTTTCTCCGGGCTTAACTATAATGATGTCACCTATAATTAATTCCTCAACGGGCATTTTTTCTTCCATGCCATTTCTTACAGTGGCGGCTATTTTTGGCTTAAGACCCATCAGTTTTTTGATCGCTTGTGATGTTTTCCTTTTGGAAATCGATTCGAGGTATTTTCCCAACAAGATAAAAGTGGGCAGAAAAGCGGCTACTTCATAATAAAGATTTTGCATGCCAAATGACTTATCCTGTGACCATATCATAATGCTTACAAATAGACTATACAGGTAAGCGCTCCCCACCCCCAAAGCCACCAGGGTATCCATGCTGGCTCGATGTAGTTTAACTATGGTAGAAAATCCTCGACTGAAAAATTGATAGCTGCAGATTAAAACCCCTGTCGCCAAAATAAACTGCCATAATGCCATGGCCTCCATAACAAACTCAGGAACTGGTAAATCAACACAGGAACCCATCGAGATATACATCAGTGTGGAGGAGAGCGTTACCGCTATAATAAATTTTAATTTTAAGCGGTTTGTTTCTTTATCGGATTGTCTTTCCCTATTTAAAGAGGCATCTTCGGGCTCCGCGCTATAGCCTGTTTTTTTAATCGCTGTTATGATATCGAGTGTATTTATTGTTTCGGGATTATACTCTATATATGCCTTTTCTGAAGCAAAATTGACACGAGCGTTCTCGATGCCCTTAAATTTCTTTAAAGAGATCTCTATATTGGCTGCGCAGGAGACGCAATGCATCCCGAAAATATTTAAAATGATTTTTTTCATTATTTGATTCCCATTTGCAGAAGATATTTCTTTACACTTAGGGATGCCTTAGCCCCTTCTCCCGAAGCGATAATTATTCTTTTTCCAAAACAATTGGTAACATCGCCGCAAGCGAATATGCCTTCGACATTGGTGGAACAGTCGGGGTTTATTGCTATTTCTCCTTTTTCATTTAACTTAACCAGGTCCCTGCAAAATTCAGTGTTTGGAATAAAGCCCATCTCGATGAATACGCCACTACAGGAGACCTGTTTTGTTGTCAACTTATCGGAAGATTGGATGACAACACCATCTATTCTATCTTCCCCTTTGATTTCAATAACAGTATTGTTCTCGATGATATTTACAGCACCGCCCCTTTTAAGCTCTTTAATATTATATGGGTTGGCGGTAAGCCTATCTTTTGATATAAGCGATACTTTGCATCCCGCATTTTTAAGTTCGGTAGCTGCCCCAACAGCAAAATCTCCTCCCCCCACAACAACTACATCTGCTTCTTTAAATAACGCGGCGTCCTGGACATAATAATATGAAACTCCGCGCCTCACAAACTTCTCTTCACCTGGTACACCCAGTGTCTTTTGTTTTATCCCTGTAGCAATGATAAGCGCATAAGTAGTTATGCTGCTTTCGTCCTTGGTAAATACCTCAAAAATGTTTCCTTTCCGGATAATCTTAACAACTTCGTCTATCTTGTGCTCTAAGTAATGCTCATGTAAAAATTGACGCTCAAATTTCTCCACGAGCTCTTTCCCGCTAATAAAATCAAAACCCATGTAGTTTTTAATTTTTGCGCTGTTAATAGCCTGACCGCCGATATTATTTGTTACCACGAAAGTGTCGATTTTTAAAGCAGACGCATAAACAGCTGCTGTCAATCCTGCCGGGCCTGCGCCGATAATAACCAGGTCGTAAACATATTTCGCCATGGCCTCCTCTGAAGACCCCTTAAATTTTTCCAAGCATCCCTTGGAACAAAAAAAGTATTTTTTGCCTCCAATCTCAAAAACGAATTGTTCGCTTTCCACTCTCATGCCGCAAATAGGGTCTTTGATCATTCGAGCCCTCCTTTATTTAAAGAGTGAATGAAAAGATTTAAATCAAGATCCTTCTAATCAGTGCTTGCTGCCATGCTCGGTATTTTCATGTATAAGGCTATGCTCGATTGCGCCTATTCTTAAACATATATCAACAAGCGTGATGGTTGTAAAAATAATATATACAACGCCGGCGGCTACTAATAGTTTCCAGTAAATGGGCTTTATTTTATTCATAACCTTTTCCCTCATTTGTTAACGCGTATGGCCTTCATGTGTTGTATGTTCGCCGCTGGTAACCTCTTTCGCCTTTGCGATATATTTCTCCGGATTATTTTTGAATGCGTCGATGCACATCGGGCAGCAGAAATTGTAGATCTTGCCCTTATGTTCATAAGTCGTGTTTCCGTCCACTTCTTCACCGCTTATAGGGCAGGTCTTATTGCCTACATTAACGGCATCTGTGTCCTGCGCATATGCTTGACCTGAATCTTTATGGCTATCCATATCACACGACATGGCAAAAGATATCCCGCTCATCCCGAAAATAACTATCGCCGCAAACAATATAATTTTTATTTTACCGATCATCTTAATCTCCTTCCGTTATCTTTTTTCCATTTTTACTATTTCACTATGGGCAGTTTAACGTCTTGCCCCGGACAATATACAGCACCCTTCTTTACAACGCGCCACGGGTCTAATAAGCCAACGAATATAGTTTCTCGCCATTTTGATCATCCCCCTTTCTGATATCAGCTCGTCTTTCTAAATTTGGAGATTGTCTCCACCACTTCATTGATTTTCTTTAACTTTTCTATCTCGGACTTTCCTTTAAGAGCGGTGACAACACAGCCTTCCACATGCTTTTTGAAAATCTCATCCTCAACCCTGTAGAGCGCGCCTATGATAGAGCGTATCTGGGTAATGATATCTATGCAGTATCTTCTTTCCTCAATCATATGCTGTATGCCGCGGATCTGGCCTTCGATCTTGTTTAAAAACTTTATCTGCTCTTCATGCGTGGTTATCTGTTTTTTCATAGATATGCTCTCCTTTTTATACAGTGTAAGTATACCATACCCCCCTATGGTATGTCAAGTATTAAAAAATAAATGCGGCTAAATTTTTCTTACCACGTATTCCAAAATACAGTCGGCCTGTTTGGCAGCAGCTACATTCACTCGCGGTGATAAGGCGGGCTTATGGCAGATATCGGACTTAAGATCCCCTATCATGACGAGATTATCTTTTATCCTATGGACCCTTATATCGTCGCTTGAGCCGACACCGCCAAGACCTGAAACCGCTACGATAAACTTTTTCATCTGAAGTAGCTTTTCCAGAAGCATCCTCTTGTATTCGGCCGTATCAAGGCACTCCGCCACGATATCACATCCGCCGAATATCTCATCTATATTATTCTCGTCTATCTTTTTATTCACTGCTTTAAGTTTAAGGGCCGGATTTATCCTTAATAGGTTTTCTTTAAGCGCCTCTACTTTAATCCTGCCCACCTGATCCAGAAAATAGAACTGCCTGTCGAGATTCGTGGCATCCACCGTGTCGAAATCCGCTATAGTGAGATTCGCAACGCCCGCCCTTACTAAATTCATGGCGCAATTCGACCCTAAGCCTCCCGCGCCCGCGATCCCAATTTTAGCGGCCTGGACTTTTTTGAAACTCTCTTTGCCCAGCTTCTTAGCTATATCAGCGTGAAATATATCTATCGTCATATATGCATCCAATCTTTGAATACTGCCTGATACCCATTCTTGTCGAGCATCGCCTTTATCTCTTCTACGCCTCTTGAGTCTGATATCTCAAATTGGGCTGTGCAGTCATCGGCTTCATATTTTATCGTATGGCCTCCGACGCGTGTAGTGGAGCCAGCGGACATCCTCGTAATGCCCAAGGGTATCAGGTTCTCGCGCAATTCCGGCCTTTCGCGCGTAGACAGCGCTATCCCCAGTCTCGGAAGAAAAATTCTTAGGGCCAGTATTATCTGGACTAAATTTTTATCACTTACTTCATGATCCGCTCTAAAACCGCTTACCTGAGGCCTTATTCTGGGAAGCGACACTCCTATCTCAACATCCGGAAATTTGTCCCGCAGATACTTCGCGTGAAGGCCAAGAATAAATATCTCTTTTCTCCAATCGGCAAGCCCCAGAAGAACACCTATATTTATATTTCTCATGCCGGCCTTTGCTCCGCGCTCCGGCGCGTCGAGACGAAAACGATAGTCACTCTTTGGCCCTTTTGGATGCATATTATCATATATATTTTCGTCGTATACCTCCTGATATATAGTAAGCCCGTCGGCACCTTCGCAAATAAGCTGCGAATATTCTTCCTCGGTAAGAGAGTAGACTTCTATCGATATGGATGAAAAATATTTTTTTAGCAGCCTGACGCAATCTCTGATATAACTTACCGGGCTCATCGATCTGGATTCGCCTGTAAGTATGAGAATATGCCTTAAACCCGTCGAAGAAATGGCGCGGGCCTCATCTTCTACCTCTTTGAGAGTAAGCGTTCTTCTCTCTATCTTGTTATTAACATTGAAGCCGCAATACAGGCAAAGATTATCGCAGTAATTTGAAAGATACATCGGCGTATATAGCCCGATGGTCTTGCCAAAATATCTTAATGTAAGGCCACGGGCATTTTGAGCCATCTCTTCCAAAGAGCCTTCTGCCGCAGGAGACAGCAGGGCAGTAAATTTTTGAATCTCGGATTCATAACTGCCGGAATTTTTATATCTTGAAAATACTTCATAAAAACTCATATCTTTTCCTGCTAACTCTCTCTTAAAAATCCGGTTAATGGGCTGGATGCGCTTGCATTAATAGATTGGGACGGGATACCACCCAGATATCCGAGCCTTCCGGCCTTGACAGCTATGCTGAATGCTTTTGCCATAACGGCAGGATCTTGGGCTATAGCTATCGCCGTATTTACTAATACAGCCGCACAGCCTAATTCCATACAGTCGCATGCGTCGGAGGGCCTGCCAAGCCCCGCGTCTACAATAACCGGGATCTTTATCTCTCGCACTATGATCTCGATCAGCTCTCGTGTCTTAACACCTCTATTGCTTCCTATCGGAGAGCCCAGCGGCATTATGGCCGCCGCTCCTGCATCGACCATCCTTCTTGCTGCTGATAGATCAGGGCTCATATATGGGAATACCTTAAATCCGTCTTTGGCCAGTATCTCGGTTGCCTTTAATGTCTCCATGTTATCCGGCAATAAATATTTATTGTCCTGGATAACTTCTATCTTGACCCAATCGCACGCGCCAGTTGCCCTGGCCAACCGCGCTATTCTTACGGCCTCATCGGCATTTCTCGCTCCGGACGTATTAGGCATAACTATACAATTTTTTGGCACATAGTCCAGTATGTTTTCCGTCTTAGAGGCGCTATCAACCCTTCTTAAAGCAACGGTGGCCACTTCTATCTCTGATTCCTCCAGCGCCCGTTTCATTACAGAATAATTAGAAAATTTGCCTGTGCCGATAAAGAGCCTGTTTGATATCGATTTACCACCTATATTCAATATATCCTGCACTTTATCCTCCTCCAACAAAGCTGACTATCTCGACATTGTCGTTTTCTTTCAACGCGATGCCCCGCCACTCGTCTTTTGAAATTATCTTAAGGTTGTATTCTACCACTATATGTTCCGGCACGAGCCCTTTTGCCGATATGAGTTCCATCAAATTCACCGGTTTATCTATCGATTCACTTTTGCCGTTTATCTTTAGTACCATTTTTGATTGCCCTCTTAAATTCTTTGGTTTTTTTAACTACATCATCTGCCTGGGTAATGCCTCTTATTAAAGCTATATTCTTCGCCCCCTTATTAAGGCAGCCGCCTATATTCGCGAGATCTATCCCGCCGATAAAGAATACCGGTTTTTTCGCTATATTTAATACTTTATCTACTCCATCGATACCTATGCAATAATCCTTTGTTTCCGTTTCAAATAGAGGGCCAAACGCCACATAATCAAAATCTTTTTCGTTAGCTTCCCTGAACTGTTCTTCCGAATGAGTCGATATGCCTATTATTTTTTTGCGCCCCAGAAGACGGCGGGCCATTTCAAGAGAAAATAACTTAATGTCCTCCTGGCCCAGGTGGACCCCGTCGGCGCCTACCTCTTTCGCGAGCATAGGATCATCGTTGACTATGAATGTCACGTTGTTGTTTCTACAAAGACCCGACAACTTCTTGCCAAGCTCAACAAGTTCTTTGGCGGTCTTATTCTTCTCTCTCATCTGGATAATATCAACTCCGCCTTTAATGGCGTGCTTTGCGATCTCAATGGCATTGCGGCCGCATCCATATTCTTCGCTTATCACCAGGTATAGACTATAATCTTTTATTTTTTTCATACTCCTCAATAAAATGACCCTTGTGCCGAAGCATAAGGGTCCTTAAAATCTATTCCCCACGCTGGCATTATCCAGATCGGGTCCATTGGGTAATCCGCTTAAATCTTGCGGAACTCTCAGACCGAAATCATCGGCCTCCCCTCTTGTTCTGTATATTAAACCACCTGCCAAAATGTTTGTCAAACGAATACTTTATTATATTCTCAAGCTCTCGACTGTTTCTTTGTCTGCGGGTTTGGCAAAAATAGTATCTTTGGGCAAAGAGCCGGCCTCCCAATAATTAACGGCTACTGATTTTTCGCCGCGAAATTTGGTATGATATGCGGCCACGCTTGCCGCCAGATTAACAAGCTTATCGTCTGCCTTGCCTCTTAATATAGATAGCGGGCCCTGGTGGTCTTTCATTATAAAAATAATATCGCCGGATTTAGCAAGCGATTCTAAGATCTCGTTTTCCGCGGCGTCCCTGCCCACGACGAGCCTTACACTATCAGAAAGCCTGAAATGCCTGCCTACGGAAAGAATAGCAAGATTTTCTTTGATAAACTCGCCGTGCTTCATAGCTTCCTTAACCCTTTGCGCAAAGCAGGGGTCTGTAAGTAAGCATCCTCCGGCGGGGCTCGGATATTTTGTAATGCCAAATTTTTCCGCTAACGCCATCTGCGGCTTGCGGGACCTTCCTCTTATATCCAGAAGCTTTTCTCTGTCAACTATGCCTTCGAGCTCAGGCTTTGTGAGAGGCAGATTTTTTGCCGTAAGCGGCCTCAAAAGAATACCTCTGACTCCGGCGGTCTTCTCGATAAGATTAAGAGCGTCCTTCCTCTGCGACATCGGCCGCTCGCCCAGGACCTCCCCTGTCACCAAAAATGACGCGCCAAGCTTTTCCATGAGAGACTTGGCGTGTTTAAGCATATAAATTTTACAGTCTATGCAGGGATTTATGTTAGAGCCGTGGCCATACCGCGGATTCTTTACGATCTCGACAAAATCATCGGTTATATCTATGGTCTTTAGCTCGACTCCGAGCATCTTTGCCGCGGCCTGAGCGGGGCTTTCGCCCGTTTTTTTCGTGCCGCACATGCAGAGTTTCGCCGAAAAATTGACCGCAATGACATCGATACCCTGTTCAAGCATCAATTTCACCGCAAGGATGCTGTCTAACCCGCCGGAAAGCAAGACTATCGCCTTCTTATTCATCGACACATTATATATCATGGTTAGGATAACGGGAAGGATTTTTCAATGCGGTAAAATAACGCCAGGCCCTGCATCGCCTGTCCCACCATTGCATAGTTTCGGTAATATATAATACGAAACCCTTTTTTATATAAGAATCATTTACAAATATTTGATTGCCATCGCCGCCTTTTACTTTTCCATACAGGAAGACCGTTCCTTTTTTTATTATAACAACTCCTTTATATTGCGCGTCGTTCCAATATAACAAGTTGAGGTTTTTCTTAATCCTGGAAGGGGAGAAATCGACGTCTTTTTCTTCAGCAAACCAACGCCCATAGGTAAATACAGCTTTACCGGCGCCTTCATAAATCGTCCAGCTATCAGATACTCTATATAGAACAAAATCTTCTTTGGCTATCAATAACCCTTGTTCCTTCTCAGCAAAATCTTTTTTATATTTATTAAGCTCTTCGAGTTCTTTGCCAATGATCTCGCCTCTGTATAGCTCGGCAACTGTATGTATTTCCTTGCGGGGAGGCGGAGAACGCGCTGAAGAGCATGAACTGTCATCAATCCTGTCTTCGTCGTAGCCCTCACGCCACAAACTTTCAAATTCATCATAATATTCTCCGACTTTAAATGGGATTAAAATTAGGTTTTCCATGTTCTTATTTTCGGCGGCTTTAGTCCAATTGTAACTACCTGTAACTGTATTATTCCCTATAATTGCAAATTTATTATGCATCATGCCGCCTTTTATCCTGTAATATTTTATTACCATATAGCCACGATTTTTTTTAGCCATTCTGCCGGGATCTATATTGCGCATGTCGTCTTCAAATCTATGCAGATGCCTTACCGCTGAAGCAGGGTGGTTTTGTTGGATCTTATCGAGAACTATCTCTATATTCACTCCGGACTCTTTAGCGTCAAAGAGTTCTTTTGCGATTTTTTTATTGGTAAAATAATGCAGGGCGATCTTTATTGTATATGGTATTTCCGGCCTGCATTCTTTGTTTGCCCTAGCTTCACTTATCAGCCGTATCAATTCATCTTCGCATCTCCCTCTTGGGGAGAATAAAGACATGATCCCGCGGCATAGCGAAGGCCCGCGGATTTTCGGCGGCGAACGATCCTTACACCCCCACAAACAGCAGAATTCCTCCTTAAAAGACTCTATAAAAGGAAGGATTATTAGGTTCTCTCTGTTTAATTTTTCCGCCTGACCTGTCCAATTATAACTACCTGTATATATCTTTTTATCGTCTATTATCATAAACTTGTTATGCATCAGGCTACCTTTTTTATAATAATATTTTATTTTTACATCGTAAGATTCGAGTTCTCCTGCCAGCTTATTTGAGTCGCGCTTGCCGTTCAGAAATAATCTCACCTTAACACCCCTTGATGCCGCTTTCTTTATCGCTTCGGCAATTTTTATACTGCTAAAATCGCAGATAGCGGCATCTATCGTACAACGGGACGCGTTGATCGCATCTAATAGCTCGTCTTCGCATCCGCCCTCCGGAGAAAAGAGCACTTTGATGTCATTTGCCAGCTGGGCATATAGCTCACTGCTGATAGATTCGATATGCAGATAGCTGTGCGGCCCCACAGGTAACGTTATATACTTACTCGCATAACTATCTTTTTCATCCAGAAAATAATGTAAAATCGAAGCGCGGTATTCGGATGTTTTTTGATAGGTAACATACAGCCCCTTGCTCTTGGGGATCTTTTCCACGTGCAGCTGCCATGCATAATATTTTTTTAGTTCCTCTCTTATTGCCGATATATCATAATTATTCTGCAGAGCTTTAGCGATGAGGAGATTGATGTAGAGATATGAAAATTCTTTTCTATTTTGTTCTTCTGCGGCTTTGCCGTTATCCGACACTGCGATACCTTTGTCCGAATAAACGGTAGACACTATCGGATGACTATTCAATGGCGGGCTTATAGATCTTAATGGAGAATCAAGGCAGGCATCTGTTGATATTGAAAACAACAAAAAAGACCATATAGTTATCAGGCTGATAATGCTATATGGCCCAAAGATTTTTTTTACAACGCGTGGCCCTTCTCTCATAGGTGTTACCCTTTCGAGACATAGGCGCAACAATTGTTCAATTTTTTACAGCATGCTTCTCCTTACTTAGCGTCTAAAAAAAGTATAGCCCCGAATTGCCGAATGGCAATAAGGAATCGCCAGCTTTTGTATTACTTAATTTTATATTATTCTGGTCTCTGTTTTAATTTGGCGAGCCACTCTTTGATCTTCTTTTCGTGCCCGATATCGGTGGGGATATAATAGACTTTATCTGAAGGCTTATATTCCTGTTTCACGTAATGATCCTCAAAATCATGGGCATACTTGTAGTCCTTGCCGTGCCCGAAGGCTTCTGAATCCATCGTCGCGTCTTTTAGGTGGTCCGGCACCTCCAAAACTTTTCCCTGCTCAACATCTTTGAGGGCGCTCTCTATTCCCAAATATGCCGCATTGGACTTCGGCGCGCATGCCACATAAACGGCCGCCTGCGCCAATGGTATACGCGCCTCCGGCATTCCGACAAATTCAACCGATTGAAGCGCCGCGGCCGCAATCACAAGAGCCTGCGGATCGGCGTTGCCTACGTCTTCAGAAGCGCAGATTATAATGCGCCGGGCTATAAAACGTGGATCTTCGCCCGCATATATCATCTTCGCGAGCCAGTATAGCACGGCATCCGGATCCGAGCCGCGCATAGATTTTATAAATGCCGATATCGTATCGTAATGCCCATCCTCGTCCTTGTCATAAACAACCGCTTTTTTCTGGATAGACTCTTCGGCTATCTTGAGCGTAAACCGGATTTTTTTATCCTTGTCCGGCGCGGTGGTCAATGCCCCGATCTCAAGCGCCGAGAGGGCGCGCCTGGCATCGCCTTCGGAGATCTTCGCAAGGAATGCCGTTGCCTGGTCATCCATAACTATCGGCATCGCACCAAGTCCGATAGTCTTATCGGACACTGTCTTCTTTATAAGTTTAAGGATATCGCTTTCAGAAAGTTTTTTGAATTCAAATACCTGTGAGCGAGAAAGTAGCGCCGCATTGACATAGAAAAATGGATTATGAGTTGTGGTGCCTATCATAACCGGATTGCCCGCTTCGACATCCGGCATCAAGACATCCTGCTGGGCCTTATTAAAACGATGTATCTCGTCGACAAGAAGAATGGTGCGCCTGCCACCTATAGATTCGCGCTTCTTTGCAGCGTCTATGATCTTACGCATATCCGCAACGTTGTTCGACGCGGCATTGATCCTTTCAAAATGCGATTTCGTCTTTTCGCTTATTATGAGAGCTAGT
Organism: Candidatus Omnitrophota bacterium; assembly: GCA_030695905.1. NCBI lineage: Bacteria > Pseudomonadati > Candidatus Omnitrophota > Candidatus Omnitrophota bacterium. The sequence continues at coordinate 29,281 of JAUYOL010000001.1, forward strand.
GTGGTCTTGCCGCATCCTGGAGGGCCGTAAAGTATCAGCGAGGAGATCTTGTCTGATTCAATGAGCCGGCGCAGTAGCCTTCCTTCACCGAGAATATGCTCTTGCCCGGTAAAGTCATCGAGTGACTTCGGCCTCATCCTCATCGCCAAAGGCTCGTTGTCTTTTTTCGTCTTCCGCGTTTCGTCGTTCGTAAATAAGTCCATAAATATATAAGATATCCCGCCTAATTAAAAATCCCCGCGATTGCCGTGTGAAATCGAATTATCTTGATCCTGTTATTTACAGGTGGGTGCCCTCCAGATAAGCGCTAAAAGCTCCTACCCGAGTTAGGCTCCCAATATTAATGCTATTGGCTCAAGATTCTTCGCTCAAAGCACGCGCACCGCAGGGAATTTTTTACTTCCAAGACAAGTATAGCACATAAAATAGTGTAAATCAAATTGCGGTAAGCCTTGGCTATCTTAAGCTGGCGCCAAGATTGTCCTGAAGTGCGCGCACCGCGCGAGAATGGGCGTCCTGGACCTCTTTTTCCTCGAGCGTTCTATTAATATCCTGGTACTCCAGCCTGTAGGTAAGAGAAACTTTTCCTTCGGGGATCTGCCCGCCGCGGTACCTGTCTATGAGCTGAACCTTCTTCAATAATTCGCCCGCGCTTTCTTTTATAAGAGAAGATATGCTGGCGTTCGACACGCTGCCGTCAACGACTATTGACACATCCCTTGTCGATGATGGGTATCGCGCGATGTTTTTGAAGCGCTTCTCCATCGACGCGAGTGTTAAAAGTTCCTCGCAATTGATTTCAAACATATAAACTTTATCTTTTATATCAAAATTCTTTGCGACCACGGGATCGATTTCGCCTATAATGCCTACAGGTTTTCCTGCGGCCTCTATAAGGGCACATGCGGCAGAAGAGAAAGTCTTGTCTTGCGCCTCTTTTACGGAAAATTTTTCAATACCCAGGCTCATAAAAAGTGCTTCCAATACCCCTTTCAGATCAAACAGGTTCACCGGGCGTGATTTGCCGACCCATCCATCATATATTTCACCGGTAAGGCCCGCTGTGAGATTTCTTCTCTCCTCAAAAGAGTTTGCGCCTCTCGCAAAATAGACCCTGCCGAGCTCAAAAAGTTTAAGATCGTTATTTTTTCTATTTATATTATACCGAATGGTCTCGAGCATCCCGGGCATCGCTGATGGACGCAAAATTTGCTGCTGGGCTGATAAAGGATTTTTTACGGCCGCGGCGTCTTTATCGTCTATCCTCGCGAAAGCAAGTTCTTTTCTGCTAAGAAGACTATATGTAATAATCTCGAAAAGATGCAAGCTCTTTAAAACTTCGCGGATCTTATTATCTACATTGATGCCAAGAGGCAACCCCGGGCCTTTTTCCGTCACAAACGGCAGCGTCTCCGGAATATTATTGTACCCATATATCCTCGCCACTTCCTCTATCAGGTCTATTTCATTTTGCAGGTCCTGCCTGAAGTTCGGCGTTTCAAATTTTAATACGCCTTTCGACTGGGATTTGCTTTTTAAACCAAGGGATGCGAGAATCTTGTTTATCTTCGAGGACACTATATCTGTGCCCAGCACATTGTTAACTTTATCTACGCTGAGGCTTACTACTTTTTTTACCGGCTTTGCCTTCCCTATATCTATATAGTCCTGTGCTTGCCCGCCCGCGGCTTCCAATATAAGCGCTGTCGCCCTGTCCGACGCATATTTGATATTATCGATATCTACTTTTCTTTCGAACCGATAGCTTGATTCGGTTGAAAGAGCTAATCTTCTCGCCGTTCTTCTGACGGAAACAGGGTCAAAATATGCCGCTTCTAATAGGATATCTTTTGTGCCGCTGCCGACTTCTGTCCTTACGCCTCCCATTACTCCCGCTATCGCGACAGGGCCGGAAGCATCCGCTATCACCAGCATAGATTCATCAAGAGCTCTTTCAGAGCCGTCTATGATAACTATCTTTTCGCCTTTTTTAGCGTTACGGACTGTGAGGCTATTTCCGGAGAGATTACCCAGATCAAAAGCATGCATAGGCTCTCCCGTTTCGAATAAACAGAAGTTTGTAATATCTACTATATTATTTACACTTCTTAGCCCTATCGACTCGATCTTGTCTTTTAGCCATTTGGGGGACTCACCCACTTTAACATTTCTTATTATGCGGGCGGTATACCGCGGACACAACTTCTTGTCTTCTACCTTAATAGGGAATCGGGATCCGGGGGCTGCGGGCCGTATAGTTTTTACAAAAGGGGGTTTTAACTTCTTTCCGGTGATCGCCGCGACTTCACGCGCCACGCCTATATATGAAAGCCAGTCCGGCCGATTCGAGGTTATCTCTATCTCAAGGACAGAATCCTGGCTTTTTCGTTCTATAGAACCTACGGATAAACCGGCCATGGTAAGAATTGCCGCGAGCTTTTCGGCGGGCATGCTTATATCAACGTAATCTTTTAACCAGCTATATGATACTTTCATACTAAAATTGTCTTAGCATCCTTATGTCATTTTCAAAAAACATTCTTATGTCTGTGATACCATACTTTAATATAGCTATTCTCTCCACGCCCATGCCAAACGCGAAGCCTGTAACTTTTTCCGGGTTGTAACCTACATTCTTAAATACTTTGGGGTTTACCATGCCTGCGCCCAATATTTCGAGCCACCCATTGCCTGCGCATAGGCTGCATTTTTCTTGACCTTTGACCCTTGACCCTTGACCCTCGCATAATATGCACGAAATATCCACCTCGGCGCTTGGTTCAGTAAACGGAAAGAAGCTGGGGCGGAATCTCATCCTGGTCTTCTCACCAAACATCCTCTTGGCGAAAGTGATAAGGGCTCCTTTGAGATCGGAAAATTTTATATTTTCTCCGACCGCAAGGCCTTCAACCTGATGGAACATAAATGAGTGGGATGCGTCGGTAGCGTCGGGCCGGTAAACCTTGCCCGGTATGACTATCGCGAGCGGCCAGGGATTTTTTTCCATAAACCGCGCCTGCACCGGTGACGTGTGGCTCCTTAATAACCATTTATCGGAAAGATAAAAGGTATCAAACGCGTCGCGCGACGGGTGTTCCAAGGGTATATTAAGGGCTTCAAAATTGTAATGCTCGTTCTCTATCTCCGGCCCCTCAACGACTTTAAACCCAAGCGATACGAATACATCGCAAATTTGACTTATTGTCTGTGAGATAAGATGGGTGGCGCCTAATTCCGCCGGGATACCGGGAAGTGTTATATCGACTTTCTCCAGTTTCGCGCCGCCGGTTGCGGACGCGCCTTGCGCCTTCTCATCAAGCGCTTTCGTAACATCGCTCTTCAGCGCGTTAATAAGCTGCCCGACCTCTCCTTTTTGCTCGGGCGGAACCTGCCCCATCATTTTAAATAATTCTGTGATAAGGCCTTTTCGCCCCAAATATTTTATACGTAGTTTTTCTACAGCATCGCTATCTGAAGCGGCGCCTATGTCAGCGAGCGCATTGGTCTTAAGATCTTTGATTTTTTCTTTCACCTATAAAATCCTTGCGACCCTAAAAAACTTATTTTACGCCTTAGCCATCTCTACAAGCCTACCAAATGCCTTCTTATCCGAAACAGCCAGTTCGGCAAGTATCTTTCTATCGACAAGAACTTTCAGCTTTTTTAGCCCAGCCATAAATTTTGAATAAGAGATATCGTGTTCCCTGCACGCCGCGTTTATTCTGACTATCCAAAGTGAACGGAAGTCTCTTTTTTTGGCTTTCCTGTCTCTAAAAGCGTAGCTTCTTCCTTTTGCCACTGATTCCATAGCTCGACGGTAAAATCTGTGACGCCCGCCCCACTGGCCTTCAGCAGCCTTAAGTATTCTTTTTCTGTGTCTTTTTGTCGCAACCGCGTGTTTTACTTTACTCATTTCCCCTCCTCCTTAATTACGCACCGTAAGGCAAAAGCAGTCTTATCGCTGAGCTGTCTGCCTTAGAGACGTACCCGGCCTTGCCAAGCTGTCTCTTGCGCTTAGACGCTTTCCCGCCCAATAGATGCCTTCTGCCTGCCTTCCAATGTTTAATCTTACCTCTTTTACTTATACGTATTCTTTTTTTGACACTTTTACTTGTCTTAAGTTTTGGCATTGTATCGCCTCCTAAAGATTATATTTATTTTGCCCTGATAATCATATTGATAAATCGGCCTTCGAGCCTTGGAGACTCCTCGATCTCTCCTATGCTTGAAATATCACTCGACAACTTATCCAGGATCTTGCGGCCTAAATCGATATGCGCCATCTCTCTGCCTCTGAATATCATAGTAACCTTTACCTTGTCGCCTTTCTTCAGAAAGTCCTCGAGATGTCTTAGTTTAAATTGGTAATCGTGTTCGCCTATCTTGGGCCCCATGCGGATCTCTTTTATATGCACTACCTTCTGCTTTTTCCTGGCTTCCTTCTCCTTCTTTTCCTGTTCGTATTTATACCTGGAGTGGTCCATGATCCTGCAGACAGGCGGCACTGCGGTTGGAGCTATCTCCACCAAATCGAGCCCCACTTCCTCGGATTTTTTCAGCGCGTCCTGGATACTCATTACACCCAGCTGCTCGCCGCTATCACCAATAACTCTTACTTCTCTGGCCCTTATTCTATGGTTGATTCGTATCTCTTTCTTAAAAATACTAAACCACCTCCCCTCTCGTTTTTTACCTGACCTTCTTTTCTATCTCTTCTTTTATTCTCTCCACAAATTCGCTTAATTTCATTCTGCCGATATCGCCCTGCGCCTTCGATCTTACAGAGATCATCCCTATGGACTCTTCTTTTTCTCCGATAACTATCATATAGGGTATCTTTTCCATTTCCGCGTCACGCACCTTTTTCTGCAACCTTTCATTTCTGAAATCTATGTCCACGCGAATGTCCAGGCCCATAAGCGTCTTTCTTATATTTTCGGCGTATACACTCGCCTTGTCCGAAACCGGTATTATTATGCATTGGACCGGCGCGAGCCATAAAGGCATTGCCCCCGCGAAATGCTCTATCAGGGCCCCCATAAACCTTTCAAGACTGCCGAGTATGACGCGATGCAGCATTATCGGGCGGTATTCTTTGCCGTCCTGCCCTATATATTTCAGGTCAAACCTTTCGGGTAGCGCAAAGTCGCATTGTATAGTCGCGCATTGCCACTCTCTTTTTAGCGCATCTTTTAATTTTATATCTATCTTGGGGCCATAAAACGCGCCCTCGCCCTCATTTATCTCGTAATTCAATTGTTTTTTCTTCAGAGAATTGATAAGTGCCGCCTGCGCTAGTTCCCAGTCCTCATCCGTGCCGATAGACTTTTCCGGCCTCGTAGAAACTTCTATCGAAAAATCATCAAATCCAAACGCGTTCAGCGTATCTATGACGAAGTCTATGACATTAACGATTTCGTCTTCAACCTGGTCCTTTAAACAAAATATATGCGCGTCGTCCTGGGTAAAACCCCTGACACGCAGAAGGCCGTGCAGGACTCCTGATTTCTCATTTCTATAAACGGTGCCGAGTTCAAAAAACTTTAGAGGCAGGTCCTTATAGCTCCTGGTCTTGGACTTGTACACCATTATATGATTGGGACAATTCATAGGCTTAATGGCATACTCCTGCTTCTCTATCTTGAACATGTACATATTCTCTTTGTAATAATCGTAGTGGCCGCTTTTAATCCACACGTCACTTTTAAGTATGTGCGGGCCTATTACAAGTTCATACCCCCGTCTTAGGTGTTCGTTTCTTATATATTCTTCGATCAGCGTCCTAAGCCTCGCGCCCTTGGGGTGATATAATACGAGCCCCGGGCCCATTTCATCGCTTAAGCTAAAATATTCAAGTTGCTTGCCAAGGACTCTGTGGTCTCTCTTCTTGGCTTCCTCGATCATCTTTATATAATTTTCCAGATCTTTTTGCGTCGGGAATGCCGTGCCATATATACGCTGCAGCATAGGATTTGTCTCTATGCCGTGCCAATAAGCGCCGGCTACGGAAAGAAGCTTAAACGCTTTTATCTCACCTGTGGAGTGTATATGCGGCCCGCGGCAGAGATCTACAAAATCCCCGTTTTTGTATAATGAAACTGTATCCCCAGGGATCTTTTCTATTAATTCTATCTTGTACTTCTCGTCCATTTTTTTAAAAAGTTTTAACGCTTCTTTTTTGCTTATTTCTTCTCTCTCAAAAAGATAGTCTTTTTTTACAATATCGCGCATCTTCGTTTCTATCTTATTGATATCGTCAGGAGAGAATGGTTCTTCGCGCTCAAAGTCGTAATAGAATCCGTCCTCTATCGACGGGCCTATGCCCAATTTAGCGTCGGGCCACAAGATTTTGACTGCCTGCGCCATAACATGTGCCGTACTATGTCTTAGTGCGTCTAAGTCCACTTATCACCCTACGTCTTTAATTGGTGGGCAAGGAGGGAGTTGAACCCTCACGACCTTGCGGCCAAAGGATTTTAAGTCCTTCGTGTATGCCATTCCACCACTTGCCCACACAATTTGCTTTTATGGTGGACGCGACAGGACTTGAACCTGTGACCCCTTCCATGTCAAGGAAGTGCTCTAGCCAACTGAGCTACGCGTCCATCATCCTGCTTCATAAATTTGGAGGCGCGGAGCGGAATTGAACCGCTGTATAGGAGTTTTGCAGACTCCTGCCTTACCGCTTGGCTACCGCGCCCTATCTCGGCTTACCGGCGGTGCTCTGCACCCACTCCACAGAGCCGTTAACCCTTACAAGGTTACGGCCGAGCTTGCCGTGGTTGCCATCCTTATCGTAAAGGATGACTTCCGTCCCGCTGGAAGATTCTGTAAGACCGCTAATATATTCATAACTTGCTTCTTCGGTCGTGCCTCTTACAGAGCCTGCCGGACAATCAAAGATCTTTTCTTTCTTAATATATTCCGGATATAATTGCGTTAAAGAACCGGGGAATGTTTCATCGTGATCCGCCGCGTACATATGCAGCCCAAGGCTCACCATCCGCGCGTTATTCGAGCATTTTATAATATTGGATCGTTCCTTCATTTTATTGACGAGCGGAGTAAGCGCGGCGAACGTAAGTGTAAATATAACCACCACTATCAACAGCTCTACTAATGTTACCGCCCTATTTGCTCTCATGCTCTATTTCCCGCCCCAAGCTTCAAAGCCTTGTCTATAATCATTCCGGCCAGTTCCTTTTTTGACTTATTGTGTATTCTGGCCTTATTCCCAAACTTATCTACAGTGACCACATCTATTGCCTTATCGCCGAAGATGTTAGATTTTCCCGCGAGCCTGTTCGCTACGATAAGATCCAGATTTTTGTCTTTTAATTTTTTGAGCGCGTTTCTTTCCAGGTTCTCGGTTTCGAGCGCAAACCCAACTGCTATCCTATTTCTCTTTTTTGCGCCCAGCTCGGCTAATATGTCCGGAGTTTCTATCAATTCTATCGTCTTTTTGGGACTTTTCTTTATCTTCCTCTTCGCGGAATATATCGGACGCCAATCCGCGACAGCGGCCGTCATCACGACACAATCGGCTTTCCTAAATTCATCGAGAACCGCGCGCCTCATATCGAGCGAGCTCTCCACGCTAATAAACTTTACACCCGATGGAGCTTTTAAGGCCGTTGGCCCGCTTATAAGCGTCACCGTAAGCCCGCGCCGTTTCGCCTCTTTAGCGATTTCGTACCCGAATACTCCTGTAGAATAATTTGATATGAACCTTACCGGATCGATTCTTTCCCTGGTCGGCCCCGCCGCGACAAGAATTCTTTTAATCATCTTCTGACGAGCTTCTTTACTTCTTTAACTACATCTTCTGTACAGGATATGTGGCCGATGGCATCATGGCCACACGCAAGATGCCCTTTAATTGGGCCGACAAATGAATAGCCCACTTTTTTAAGCTTTGCTATATTTTCCTGCAGTATAGCGTGATTATACATTTTTTCGTTCATCGCCGGCGCTATTAGTATCGGCGCCTTTGTAGCATAGACAACACATGTTAAAAGGTCATCACATATGCCGCCGGCTAACTTGCCTATAACATTTGCGGTGGCCGGCGCTATGAGAACTAATGACGCGCTGTCTGCCAGTGATGTATGCACCGGTTCCCATTTTTGCGGAGGCTCAAACATGTCGGTGAATACTTTGTTGCCCGACAGCGCCTGTAAAGTAAGCGGAGTAATAAAATTGGCGCCTTCTTTTGTAAGTATAACCTTTACATCGAACAACGATTTCTTTAGCGCGCTTACTATCTCACACGCCCTGTATGCCGCTATACTGCCCGTAACTCCTACTATTATCGTTTTTGGCGTCACTTTACCTCTTTGATTTTATATTCGACCTTGCCGGCAAGTATTTCATCCAGCGCAACGTGCGCGGGTTTGGTGTCCACAGGATCATCAACCAGCTTCTGTGCCCCGTCGGCAAGTTCTATCGCGCGCCGTGAGGCTAAGATAGTAAGTTTATAAATAGAGTGCGTCTTATCGAGCAGCTTATCCATCGGTATGTCCTGCATTTAGAGTCTCCTTCTTTATTATGTTTTTGAGCTTTCTGCAGGCCGTATCGAGCCTGTCATTTACTACTACGTAATCGTATCTTCCTTTATATTTAATTTCATGCTTCGCTATCTTCAGCCTGTTAGATATAGAATGCGCCGGGTCGGTCATTCTTGATTCAAGCCGTTTTTTAAGCACCCCCAGCGTGGGCGGCATTATGAATATCAATACACTTTTGCCAGGATAAAGCGCGCTTATCCTGGCCGCGCCCTTTACATCTATGCTCAAAAGAACGTTCTTGCCCTTCGCCAGCAGGTTCTCGACAAATTTTTTAGGCGTTCCGTAAAAATAACCGAAATTCTCCTCGTTCTCTAAAAATTCTTTCCTCTTCGCCATCGCGCGAAACTCTTCCAGCGAGACGAAAAAATAGTCCTTCCCTTCGATTTCGCCTGGACGGGGAGGACGAGTGGTGACTGACACCGAGTGGCTTAAATTTAATTTGTGCCGCAAGAGCTTCTTGCACAAGGTCGTCTTGCCGCAACCGGAAGGAGCGGAGACTATAAAAAGTTTTCCCTCGCGCATAGAGTGCATTATTCTATATTCTTCGCTTGTTCGCGTATCTTTTCGATTTCGCTCTTTATCTCTATGACGTTCTTTGATATCTTAAAGTCGCTCGATTTTGAGCCTATCGTATTTGTCTCTCTGTGCAATTCCTGGGCGATAAAATCTATCTTCTTTCCGGCCTCGCCATTAAGGGCCATCGTCCTTTTAAAATTCGCCAGATGATTCTTAAGCCGCGCGATCTCCTCGGATATGTCGCTATTTTTCGCGAATATCGCCACTTCCATCTCAAGCCTGCCCTTGTCTATATTGTGGCCGCTGGTCAAATCTTTGACTCTCTCGGCAAATCTTTCTCTGTATTCCTTGATATTAAGATGCGCCCTGGATTTTATTTCGGTAAGCATCTTAACTATATTATCTACTCTCTTACACAGATCGCGATATGTGGCATGGCCTTCTTTTTCCCTGTCTACGACTAATCTGCCAAGCGCCAATAACAGGGCTTTTTCCACCTTCGGCCATAAACTCGTCAGCCCTTCTTGTGTTACTTCATAATTTATTACGCCCGGCAAAGCAACCATGTCCTTCATGCCAAGCGAATCTTCGAAACCGAGATGTTTCTTCAGGCTCAAAAGACCCGTATAATAACTCTTTGCCAATTTTTTATTTATTGTTATTATCTCTTCTTTAGAGACCTTGTTATCGTAAATTATACTTACGTTTACCTTGCCCCTTTGTATCTTCTTTTGTAAAACTTCTTTTATTCTATCCTCAAACGGCATCACCACTTCGGGAAGTTTAAGGCTGGCATCAAAAAATTTATGATTAACGGTCTTTATCTCGACTATTATTTCGCCGCCTTTAAACTTTACTCCCGCCTTGCCGAATCCTGTCATCGACTTAATCACGATTATCCCCCGCCCTATGCCCAAACAAGTTTTTCTACGCTCTTTTTCGCCGTCTTCGTCGGATAGAGATCCACTATTATCTCCTCCGGCTCGAACCATAGCTTTATTTCGCGCTCCGATTCCTCCGGATTGGTAGAGGCATGTATAACATTTTCATAAACGCCTTTTGTTGTTATGCGGCCGTAAGCGCCTCTTATCGAAACGGGATCGGCCTCTTCCGGGTTTGTCGCACCGCAGATATCTCTCACTTTCTTTATCGCGTCCTCTCCCCAGTATACCAGGGCCATTACTTTCTTCTTGTGGTACTCGCCCATTATATACCTTAGCAGCTCCGGGAAGAACGGCTTATCTTTAAGAAAGATATAGTGGTTCTCCGCGAGCTCTTGTGAAACCTTTACTATTCTCGCCCCTACGATTTCAAGCTTGGTCTCTGAAAGGCGTGTCAAAATATTGCCCGTAAGAGACTTCTTTAACCCATCCGGCTTTATCAAAACAAGTGTGGCTTGTTCCATAATATCCCCTTATCTATTATGATTCATTGGTACGCTTTTAGGTAAATATTGTATTTAACTATAATTTGGATTGTTTGTCAACTGTAAACGGTCTACTTCGCAATCGACTATCATTAAATCGTATGCTTCGTAGAACCTGTCCCTACGAAGCTCAAAGCTGACCTGCCTCTTCGTAGCTTTAGCGAAGAAGGGAAAGCTTTGAGCGAAGTAGGACGGAAGATTGACTGACCCTATGCCTTATTGGATGTTATCAGGCCCAATATCCTATTTAGGTCTTCCACAGAGTAATATTCTATCTGGATGGTTCCGCGTTTTTTGCCGTGGCATATCTTTACACGCGTGCCGAGCACATGCTGCAGTTGATTTGCTATATCATCGAGGCCGGCATCTTTTTTAACTTCCCTTTTCTTAGCGCCGGAGGTTCTTCTCGATACCAATTTTTCCGCTTCCCGGACAGACAGCCCTTTATTTATTATCAGGTTGCACACCCTGTACTGCTCATTTTCCGTCGGAAGAGTAAGCAGCGCCCTGGCATGCCCTGCCGTGATAGAATTTTTCGATACATAATCCTGGATCTTTTTCGGTAACGACAATAATCTTATGATATTAGACACTGTCGACTTATCCTTGCCTAAAACCTGGGCTATCTTATCCTGCGTAAAATTAAACTCCTTGACGAATCTTTCAAAGGCGGTTGCTTCTTCTATCGGGTTCAACTCCTCCCGCTGTATATTCTCTATCAGGGCGATTTCGAGCATATCTATATCATTAACTTCTTTCACGATCGCCGGTATATTTTCCATATTCAAACGCTTCGCCGCCCTAAACCTTCTTTCTCCGGCAATAAGTTCATAGCCGTCCTGGGATTTCCTGACCAGTACGGGCTGTATTACGCCTTTTTCCTGTATCGATTTTACAAGATCATTTAACTTTTCTTCGTTAAATTGAACTCGCGGCTGATATTTGTTTGTCTTAATATCTTTCAACGAGATGTTCATAACTTTTTCTTGTTTTTCTGTGTCAACAAAAACTACCTCTCTTGGTGGAATAAGCGCGCCCAGACCTCTGCCTAAAGCTCTCTTTTCTATCATTTAATTTCTCCCCCGCTAATTTGTTTTAATTCTTTGTCATCATTTGAGTTATGTTTAATATTATCATCTACACTTTGCTCAACATGTGTGTCTTTCTTAATGCCTAACAATTCATTCGCGAAATCTTCATACTTCTTTGCCGCGATTGAATTTTTATCATACATAGCTATGGGTTTACCAAACCCCGGAGCTTCCGCCAAACGGATATTACGCGGTATCACCGTAGTATAAACTTTGTTACCAAAAAATTTCTTTACTTCATTTATAACTTCGTTGGTAAGATTGGTACGATAATCGGCCATGGTCAATAAAACACCTTCGACTTCCAGGCCTGTATTTATATTTTCTTTAACAAGATTTATAGTATTCACCAACTGACCTAATCCTTCGAGCGCATAATATTCGCATTGGATCGGTATAAGCACCGCATTTGCGGCGGAAAGGGCATTCACCGTCAAAAGCCCGAGCGACGGAGGACAATCTATCAGTATAAAGTCAAATTCGTTTAAAAGACCCGCCAGGGCCTTTTTAAGCTTATGCTCACGGCCTAATATTCCTACTAATTCGACTTCGGCTCCGGTTAGATTCAGGTTGGATGGGAACAGAAACAAATTATTGACTTGGGTGCTGATCATAATGGATCTTGGATCCGCGTCATCTATCAATAGATGATAAACACTATGTTTAATATCATGCTTATTTATGCCAAGACCGCTTGTGGCGTTGCCTTGTGGGTCAATATCGATCAACAGTGTTTTTTTGCCGGATAAGGCGAGATATGTGGCGAGATTTATCGCGGTTGTTGTTTTGCCAACACCGCCTTTTTGATTACAGAGCGCTATTACTTTTGCCATCTTACTTTATGTATTAGTTTTCACGTGACAACTATTAGCCATGCCGTACACTACAAACAGATATTACACTACGTTTTCAGTAAAGTCAAGCCCTGCATTATGTCTTTTTCAATATTACAGACTGCTCAACTATTGTCAGCACAGTATTCACCACCCAGTAAAGCACCATACCGGAGGGCATGTTATAAAATATGAACCCAAACATTATCGGCATTATGACAAGCATTATCTTTTGCTGCTGTCTTTGCTCTTCGGTAACGGCTCCGCCCATAACTTTAGACGATATCTTCTGCTGAACAACCATAAGCGCTACCATCATCAGTGGTAATACGTTTATGCTGTTGCCGAATATCGGCAAGGAGAATGGTATGCCCACGGCGTCCGGCATAGAAAGATCGCTTATCCATAAAAAGCTGGCGCCCCTTAAATCTATCGATTTTGTAAGCGCCTGGTATAACGCGACAAATATCGGCATTTGAAGTAAAAGAGGCAGGCAACCACTTAATGGATTTATCTTATATTTTTTGTACAGCTCTAATACTTCTTTATTGAGTTTTTGCGGATTATCTTTGTTCTGCGCCTTGAGCTTTTCCATTTGTGGATGCAGTTCGTGCATCTTCTGCATAGACTGGAAACTTTTTAATGTGAGAGGGAAGAGCACTATATTTAAGAATATCGATATAAGTATTATCGACAGCCCCCAGTTGTGAACGAGCTTATAGAAGAAAGCTGTGATCACCAGCAACAGCTTTGCTATGCCACCAAAAAATCCATAATTTATCGACTCTTCAAATTCTAAGCCTAACTTCTTGAGTTCCGCACCGATACTTGGACCCGCATATAAAACGAATTTATTCTCCACTGAAGAATTTGCGGGGATCAAAAGCTTTTCCATTTCGATTCCGGAATATATCTTATCTCCTGCGGCATATCCGTGATACTGACTTTTTGTTTGCCCATACGGCTTCATTATGAGCGAGAAATATCTTGTTTTTGCCGCAACCCAACTAACTATCCCTGGATTTACAATAACATTTTTGTTGGGTCTTTTGAAACCAACCGTCTTACCATCAACTTTTGAGATTACCTCAATTAGATTCTTGTCCTCGGTCCTTGGTTCAACCAGGCCCGATCCGGATATAATTTTGTATCCGAGTTCGGCAGGAGACGATGAGTAGTTTTTCACTAAGAGTTGTAACTCTATTACATTGCTTGAGTTGCGTAAAGTATATATTTTTACTATCTCCAAATTCTTTATCGCCAGGGTGTAAATAATCTTGTTGTCATCGCTATCAAGTTTATATGCCATTTGATTCAATGGCAAAGCGCCAAGCGTGTCATTAATGGAAAAAAGATAGTTCGAGGGGGTTTTTTCTTCAACCAGCGGCATCGGGTCGTTAGATTTCAGTTTTTTATAGTTCCTTAACTCTATTTTCTTGATAGCGCCGCCGATATTGCTGAATGTAACTATATATCTGTCGGTAGATGCCAAAAACTCCTTTTCGTCAGCGGGAGGGGTTGGCGTAAGATACTGTATATTTTCAACCTCTTTTTCTTTTACCACCGCGGCTTCCTGCGTCTTACCGGGCATGGGCGCTTGTTTTGGCGACGGAAACAGGTATTGGAACCCCACTATTATAAGCACTGAGAAGGCTATAGCTAAAATCAGTTTTTTTTCCATGATATTCCTTTATATTGTTTACTTTACAGGGTCATATCCGCCGCGTGAGAACGGGTTGCAGCGTAAAACTCTCCAAATGCTTCTTACGCCGCCGGAGATTACCCCGTGTTTTTGAACAGCCTCTATGGCATATTCTGAACAGGACGGATAAAATCTGCAGCAACGTATGTTTATTATTGACAAATACTTACGATAAAACTTCAAGGCCGATATTACTATATACTTCATACTAATATCCTTGCTTTTCTGGCCAGGTTTAAAAAAATGTTTTCGGCATCCTTATAAGAAAATTTTACCGCGGGATCTTTTCTCACAACGAGTGTCATGTCAAATCCGTTTTTGAGTTTCCCCTTGGTCAGTCGAAAAACCTCACGGAACAATCTGCGCACACGGTTGCGCCTAAAAGCTTTCTTGATGCTCCTGGAACTTATCGAAAACCCTATACGGTTTAGGCTTAAGGTGTTGGGCAGGACTTTTAGAACAAACGGCCCGCTGGATAATGAGCTTCCGGATTTATAGATCTTCCTGAATTCGCCCGTTTTTATCAGGCGCTCTTTTTTTGGGAAAGTCCGAGGACCAGATAATGCAGTTTTCTCGTCGGAGCCCATCATACGGTGAGCTTATATCTGCCCTTCTGTCTTCGTCTTTTTAAAACAGCTCTGCCATGGCGCGTGCGCATTTTCTTCCTGAATCCGTGCGTTCTCTTTCTCTTAATATTAGAGCCGGCTTTTAAAGTATACTTCATTGGTTTGGTCCTTTCGTAAATTTATTGGAAGATTGATTATACCACAACGTCTTGCCGAGTCAATCTTTTTGTTTTTGCTTGCAATTACAATTTTTTTCCTCTATAATGGGTGCGATTCTGGAAGGTTTTTGTTAACAACCTGTGTATAACCTATGTGCTACATATGGAAAAACGGCGTATTCACTGTGGATAATTTTTGGCAGGATAAATGACAAGCAACGACTCTTCAATCTGGCTCAGGGCCAGAGAATTTATAAAGAAAGATCTCGATAACGACCAGGTATTTAATATTTGGTTCGGCCCTATCAGGCTTGTGTCTTCGACAGAAAGCTCCATAACGCTGGAGGTCCAGAACAAGTTATTCCAGGAGATGCTTCTCGACCGCTATCTGAAGATCATAAATTCCAGCGTCGCTAAATCGTGCGGCAAGGAGATGCGCGTTGAATTCGTATTAACGGAGTCTTCCGACGCGCCCAAACAGGCGCAGCCTCAGGATATACCAAAAACTCCCGGCAAACCATTCTGGCCTTTTGCGCGCGAAAAACAGGATACCGGCAAAGAGATAGGCTTAAACCCGAGATATACATTCGATAGCTTTGTCGTCGGGCCAAGCAACCGGTTCGCGCATGCCGCGACAAACGCCGTATGCGATTCCCCCGCAAAAGCATATAATCCTTTGTTCATCTACGGCGGCGTCGGTTTGGGTAAGACCCATCTAATGCACGCTATCGGCCACAAGGCTTTACAAAGGGCTCCGAAGACAAAAATATTATACATATCCAGCGAGGACTTTACAAACCAACTCATAGCTTCTATACAAAACAGGACCACCATGAAGTTCCGGGAAAAATACCGCAATGTCGATATCCTTCTCATAGATGATATACATTTTATCGCCGGCAAGGAGTCGACACAGGAAGAATTTTTCCATACATTCAATACTCTTTACGACGCGCATAAGCAGATAGTCGTTTCCAGCGACAGGCCGCCAAAAGAGATACAGTCTCTCGAGGAAAGGCTTGTCTCCAGGTTTGAGTGGGGGCTTGTCACCGACATCCAGCCGCCTGATTTTGAAACGCGAATGGCCATATTGAAGAAAAAGTCCGAGCGCGACGGAATAGTTTTGCCCGACGATGTATACTACTTCCTGGCGGAGAAAGTAAAGTCTAACATCCGCGAGCTTGAAGGTGCGCTCATACGCGTTGTGGCATACGCGAAGCTTATAGGCAGAGAGATAACCGTGGATATGGTTAAAGAGGTTTTAAAAGACATGATCCGTGAAGGTGAAAAAAATATAACGATCGATTTAATACAGAAAAAGGTGTGTGAGTATTTTGATATCAAGCTATCTGATATGAAGGTAAAAAAGCGTTCGCGGGGCATAGCATACCCAAGACAGATAGCAATGTATTTAGCCCGTCAGCTCACGGATTACTCTCTACCTGAAATAGGCGAATACTTTGGCGGCAGGGACCATACCACGGTAATGCATGCCTTTGATAAGATACAAAATGATCTAAAGATTAAGAAGGGTTTGAGTAGTTTGATTGAAAGGGTTACCGAAAACATACAGTCGTCTTAGGTTTTATTGTGGATAAGCCTGTGGGCTTTGTGGTTAAGTTAATTTTACACAACATCTTGGGGCAAAATAGGTTGGTAACTTATACACACTATCAACACCACTACTAATGCTACTACTATTTTCTTATCTATAGAATAATAACAGAAGAGGTGAGTGAATGAAGTTTGACACGACAAAGGATGTTCTAACAAAAGGAATACAAGACGTCCAAAGCGCCATAAACCCAAAAACAACATTACCGATACTATCGAACATATTAATGGAAACCGGCAAAGATAATCTATCACTCACAGCAACAGACCTTGATATAGGCATAATATCAAACATACAAGTTAAACCAGGGACAGAGGGGGCTATAACCATCCCGGCAAAGAAATTTTTCGATATTATAAAAGAATTACCCGAAGGGGATGTGTCTGTATCGGTAAAAAAGAACAATTTAGTGCACATAGAATGCCCAAGCTGTTTATTTAAGATAATGGGCCTGCCAAAAGATGAATTTCCTCAATTACCGGATTTTAAAGACAAGGACTCAATAGCGATACAACGGCCGAGACTGAAAAAGATGATCGCGATGACAAGTTTCGCGATAAGCCGCGATGAAACAAGGTATGTGTTAAACGGTGTATTGTTTATAATAAAGCCAACATATATAAGGATGGTGGCAACTGATGGGCGCCGACTCGCAATGGTGGAAGAAAAGATACAGGCGCCAAAGACGCAGGAAAGAAAGGTTATAATACCGGCCAAGACTATAGCGGAGCTTGGGAAGTTGTTGGGAGATGAAGGCGAGGTTAAGGTTTGTTTTGGGAATAATCAGGTGCTGTTTGATATGGGCGGGACAAAAGTTGTGTCGCGGCTTATTGAGGGAGAATTCCCAAACTACGAACAGGTAGTGCCCAAAGAGGTTAAGGACAAGATTGGTGTGTCGCGGGTAAAGCTTCTTGCGGCGACAAAAAGAGCCGCGTTGTTTACAAATACCGACTCTCTCGCAGTCAAGATAGAATTATCCAAAGACAAGATGGTTCTTTCAAAGAGCGCACCGTATATAGGCGAAGCGCGCGAAGAGATCGTGGTTGATTACAAGGGCAAAGACATTGCGATAGGGTTCAACCCTGATTATCTTGTAGACGCGTTAAAAAACATAAATGAAGAAACTGTAAACCTTGAAATTTCCGACCCTGAAAAGCCGGGGGTGATAAGAATAGGCAATGAATATGTTTATGTAGTACTGCCGATGCAGTTATAATTTTATGGCCGGCGCCAGCGACAAACCCTTAGAAGATGTATTAAAAAACATAATAGGTGGCATTAGTAAAAAGGGCGGTTTAACCCAGGAAGAGGTCACTGCCGCGTGGGAAAGCGCCATCGGAAAAGGCGCGGCGAGGCATTCAAAGGTGCGCCTGCTAAAAGACGGGCGGCTGGTTATAAACATGGATGATTCGAGCTGGTTGTATGAGCTCACAGTGCAAAAAAAAGAGATATTAAAAAAGCTGGAAGAAACTTTAAAAAGCAAAAAGATAAAGAGTATAACGCTAAGAATAGGTGATATTAAATGAGTGAGAAAGAGAAGAAGAGCAAAGAACAGATAGCAAAAGATAAAGAAGCGGCGGTAAAGAAATACGACGCGACTACGATACAGGTGTTGGAAGGCGTCGACGCGGTCAGGAAAAGGCCGGCCATGTATATCGGCGACACAACGTCGCGGGGGTTGCACCACATGGTGTACGAAGTAGTCGATAACTCTATCGACGAATGCATGGCAGGTTACGCCACGGCTATCGAGGTTATCGTGCATGCCGACAACTCCGTCACGGTAATCGATGACGGGCGAGGCATTCCGGTCGACATACATAAGACGATGAATAAGCCTGCGCTTGAAGTCGTCATGACCACGCTCCATGCCGGCGGTAAATTTGACCACAAGGCGTATCGGGTATCGGGCGGGCTGCATGGCGTGGGCGTAAGTGTTGTCAACGCGCTTTCCGAATGGCTTGAGGTAGAATCGAGGCGCGACGGCAAGATATACCATCAGGAGTACGAGTGCGGCAAGGCCGCTTCAAAGGTAAAAGTTATCGGCACCGCCCAACACACAGGCACATCGGTGTCATTCAAAGCCGACAAAGAGATATTCCCCTTGGGCATAAATTATTCTTTTGATATTTTGTCTAACCGCTTAAGAGAACTCGCGTTTCTAAATAAAGAGTTAAAGATAAAACTAAAAGATGAACGGGCTAAGGGCCGCGAGGCCGAGTATCAGTTTTCCGGGGGCATCGTCTCATTCGTAGAATTTTTAAATAAAAACAAAAACGTTCTCCACAAAAAAGTAATATATTTTTCGAAAGAAAAGGATGGCATCCAGGCGGAGATAGCCGCGCAGTATAACGACGGGTATGCCGAGAGCATATACACTTTCGCTAATAATATAAATACCATAGAAGGCGGCACGCATCTGACAGGATTTAAATCCGCGCTGACCAGGACGCTAAACCAATATTGCAAATCCAAAAATCTTTTGAAGAACGAAGACTCGTCTATTTCGGGCGATGATACGAGAGAAGGCATAAGCGCGGTAATAAGCGTTAAAGTTCCAAACCCGCAGTTTGAGGGCCAGACAAAGACAAAGCTCGGCAATTCCGAAGTCGAGGGTATTGTGGAGTCTATAGTCAATGAAGCTCTCGGGTCATTTTTGGAAGAGAACCCGCCAGTTGCCAACAAGATAATCGAAAAAGCCGTATTGGCCGCGCGCGCGAGAGAAGCAGCGCGAAAGGCGCGAGAGCTTACCCGTCGCAAGGGCGCCCTGGAAGGAGCATCGCTCCCGGGCAAGTTAGCCGATTGTCAGGAGACGGATGCATCATTATGCGAAGTCTATTTGGTGGAAGGGGATTCGGCCGGTGGCTGTTTTTTTGGAGACACAGAAGTTGCTTTGGCCGATGGGAGAAACCTCAGCTTTAAAGAGTTAGTTCGTGAATGGGAAAACGGCAAGAAGAATTATTGTTTCACAATAAAAGATAGCGGCAGCATGGGGATAGCAGAAATAGCAAGCCCTAGGTGTACGCAAAAAGAGGCAGCCGTTGTCAACGTTGTGTTAGATAATGGTGAAGAGATAATGTGTACCCCCGGTCATTTATTTATGGCAAGAGATGGATTTTACGTTCAGGCTAAGGATCTGCAGCCCGGCGAGTCTCTTATGCCGTTTAGGACGAAGCTGTCTTCGTTGGGAAAAGGTGTGACCATAGAAGGATACCCCATGGTTTTTGACACGGCAAAAAACCAATGGATATTCTGGCATCTTTTGGCAGATGCTTACAATCTTGAGCGGGGGGTGTATAAAATATACGACGGAGACAACAGGCACCATGTGGATTTTAACAAGCTAAATAATTGTCCCGACAACATTGTAAGAATGAGCAGAAATGAACACCTTGAGCTTCATAGAAAGCACGCAAAGAAGGTGTTGCATGCAAAGGAAGTTGTAGAAAAATGCAACAGAACAAAAAGGACACCCGAATATCGCAAAAAAATCTCCGATATTATGAAACAAATGTCGCCAATGCTTAGCGCTAGAGCCAAGAAGCAATGGGAGAACCCCGCGTATAAGCAGTACATGGTTAAGAAATATATGGAATTCTATAATAAGGATGAAACATTCAGAGCTCGGGTGCTTGGGCTTATTGATAAAGCTCAGAAAAAGCATTGGGCGAAGCCTGATAATAGGCTTAAGCAATCTTTAAAAACGAAGAAATATTTTGAGGCCCACCCGGAACACAGGGAAAAGCATTCCGATATAGCAAAACAACAATGGGATGACATCACTCTTCGTTTATGGCGGCGGGAAAAGACAAAAGAGCAATGGACCATAGGTTTCCGGTTAAAACGTAAACAAGCATATGACCAAACATATTTTAGGCATAGCATGGCGCTGGCAAAAAGAGTTATCAATGAAGGCAAAGACATTGCTCTATATGAAAAAGAGAGGAAGCGACTTGCGCCTCGTAATAAGAACCTATTAACACTTGATACGTTAGCGCAAAGATTTTTCGATAACGACAAAAATAGACTGCGCGAAGCCATAAATAATTATAATCATAAAGTAAAACGAGTGGAATGGCTGGTCGATCGGGTGGACGTTTACGATATAGAGGTCCCGAATACACATAATTTTGCTCTTGCCAGCGGCGTGTTTGTGCACAATAGCGCAAAACAGGGACGCGATAGGCGCTTTCAGGCCATACTGCCATTAAAAGGTAAGATACTGAATGTTGAAAAAGCCCGGCTCGATAAGGCGCTTTCAAATGAAGAAATAAGAACCATTATAACAGCCATCGGCAGCGGCATAGGAGAAGAGTTTAATATCGAGAAGCTTAGATATCACAAGATAATAATAATGTGCGACGCCGACGTCGATGGGTCACACATAAGAACGCTTCTTTTGACATTCCTGTATCGTCAAATGCCGGCATTGATAGAAAACGGCCATATCTATATAGCTCAACCGCCCTTATACAAGATCAAAAGAGGCAAAAGAGAGGAATATATACAAACGGAAGATGATTATAATAATCTTCTGCTCGAGCTGGGTTCAGAGGGCATGGCCCTTGTCCGCGTTAAAGACAAGCACCAGTTTACAGATAAACAGCTAAAATCTATCCTTGACGCATTGATAGAGCTTGGGAGCATGGGGAACGCTATTGAAAGAAGTGGAGTAAGTTTATCAAAATACATCAGCTTGAGACAGAAGAAGACCAAAAAACTACCACTTTATATGATAAAAGTGGATGGAGAAGCCCATTTCTTATACAATGACGATGAATTGTCCGAGTATATAGGAGAAGAGGAAGAACCCAAGACAAAGAGCAGGGAAAAGGCAGTGGATTCAAAGGGCAAGAAGGAAGAAAAGAAACCAGAGCCAAAACCTAAGGCTCAAGACTATATGGAGTTTTACGAGGCAAGGGAGATAGAAAAGATAGTAGATAAAATAGAAAAGCTTGGGGTGGATATTGAGGAGTATGATGTTGAGGAAGAAGATCATGCACAGGGCAGGTCTTTAAAGAAAGAAACGCGCAAGCCGATATTTACAATAAAAAGCGAAAAAGGCCATGAAGGCTTCTTCAGCCTGAAGGAAGTTTTAGGATATGTTAAAGGCGTGGGCAAAGAAGGCATGTCCATCCAAAGGTACAAAGGTCTCGGAGAGATGAACCCGACACAGCTATGGGAAACGACCATGGACCCGGAGAGAAGAACATTGTTAAAAGTAATGCTGGAAGACGCGGTTGAGACAGACGCGATGTTTACAGTTCTGATGGGCGAGGCGGTGGAGCCTAGGCGAGAGTTTATAGAAAAACACGCCCACGAAGTAAAAGTACTAGATATATAAAGGAGAGACATGTACGCGAGAAATGAAAAATTAGTTCCGGTATACATAGAAGAGGAGATGAAAGACTCCTATATAAATTATGCTATGAGCGTTATCGTTGGCCGCGCTCTTCCGGATGTGCGCGACGGGTTGAAGCCCGTTCATCGTCGTATATTATTTGCGATGAAAGAACTCGGCGTAGAGCATTCCAAGCCCTACAAGAAATGCGCCCGTATAGTCGGAGAGGTTTTGGGAAAGTTCCACCCTCATGGAGATGTCGCCGTGTATGATACTCTTGTGAGAATGGCGCAGGATTTTTCTTTAAGGTATCCTTTAATAGAGGGCCAGGGGAACTTCGGATCTGTCGACGGAGATTCGCCGGCCGCTATGAGGTATACCGAAGCCAGGCTTAGCCGCATAACAGATTACATGCTTCTCGATATAGAAAAGAACACAGTCGACTTTATGCCGAACTTTGACGGATCGCTCGAAGAGCCGATGGTTCTGCCGGCATGCCTTCCGAATTTGTTAGTAAATGGTTCAAGTGGTATAGCGGTTGGCATGGCTACAAACATCCCGCCGCATAACCTGACAGAAGTCGCGCAGGCCGTGATGTTTGTTATAGACGATCCAAGCTGTGACCCTAAAGATCTTTTAAAGATAGTCAAAGGTCCGGACTTCCCCACGGGCGGTATTATAAGAGGTTATGAAGGTATTAAGAATGCGTACTCAACGGGCAGGGGGCTGTTAAGGGTTCACGCAAAAGCATTCATAGAAGAACAGAAGAATGGGAAAGAAACAATTATAGTAAAAGAACTGCCATATCAGGTCAACAAGGCCAATCTTATCGAAACGATAGCGGACCTTATCACAGATAAGAAGATCGACGGTATAACGGACTTGAGAGACGAGTCGGATAAAGACGGCATGCGCATCGTCATAGAGATAAGGCGCGGCGCTAACGCAAAAGTTATACTAAACCAGCTCTACAAACACACCCAGATGCAGACGACATTCGGCGTGATAATGCTGGCGCTGGTTGAGGGCCGGCCCAGGGTTCTTAACTTAAAAGAGGTTTTGGAAGAATTCATCCGCCACAGAAAAGAGATCGTTATCCGTCGGACGAAATACGATCTTGAGAAAGCGCAGGATCGCGCCCACATTCTGGAAGGATTAAAGATTGCCTTAAAGGAACTGGACAAGGTCATAAAGATAATACGCGGCTCAAAAGACCCGCAGGAAGCGAAGGCCGAGTTAATAAAAAAGATAGGGCTGTCCGACAGGCAGGCGCAAGCTATTCTTGAAATGCAGTTACAGCGCCTTACGCATCTGGAGCGCGACAAAATTGACAAAGAATACCTGGAGCTGATAAAGAAGATAGAATTATTCAAATCTATCTTAGAGAGCGAAAAAAAGGTCCTCGAGATAATCAAGCAGGAGATGAAAGATCTGATAGAAAAGTTCGGAGACGCGCGCAGGACGGATATATTGCCGGAGACCGAAGAACTTGATATAGAGGACCTCATAGCCGAAGAGGACGTTGTCATAACGATAAGTCACGCCGGCTATATTAAGAGGCTGCCGGTTTCAGGATACAGGAAGCAGCGGCGCGGCGGTAAAGGTGTTACGGGCGCAGACATGAAAGAAGAGGACTTTATAGAGCACCTCTTCATAGCTTCTACCCACGACTACATGCTATTTTTTACCGACAAAGGCATAGTGCATTGGCTTAAGGTGCATGAAATACCCGAAGCCGGGCGCACTTCCAAAGGAAGACCCATAGTGAATTTGCTTACCCTTGGCGCCGGAGAGAAGGTAAGCGCCTTTGTCCCGGTAAGACAATTCAAAGAGGGCGAATTCCTGGTGATGGCCACCAAAAACGGCACGATAAAAAAGACGGCCCTTACGGCATATTCGAATCCGAGAAAAGGCGGCATTATTGGCATAACTCTTGAGAAGGACGATGAGCTTATCGAAGTCCAGCGCACCGACGGGAACGCCGAACTGCTTATGGCCACGCGCGAAGGCAAGGCGATACGCTTTAAAGAATCACAAGTCCGGGATATGGGCCGCGGCGCAAAAGGTGTGCGCGGGATAAATCTCGGCAAGAAAGACGCGCTGATAGCGATGGAAGTGGCGAAGGCCGACCAGACGATTCTTACAGTCACGCAGGAAGGCTTCGGTAAGCGCACACTATTTAAAGAATATCGCATACAATCGCGCGGCGGCAAGGGTATAATCAATATAAAAGTCACCGGCAAGAACGGCGAAGCCGTCGGAATAAAGACAGTTTCCGATAGAGATGAAATTATGCTTATTACAGAAAAGGGCATGATAGTCCGTTCGCCGATCAAGGATATTAGGGCGACAGGCCGTTCAACGCAGGGCGTGAGGCTCATGAAACTTGACAAGGGTGATAAAATATCCTCTGTGGCAAAGATAGTCCCCGAGGATGAGGCAGCGGAAGAAGAGAAGATAAAAGAAGCGGGGGCCAGCGCTGGGAAGGAAACTCCCGCTCCCAAGAAAGAAGAAGCGGCTGTAAAAGAAGAAGCAAAGAAAGAAGTTATAAAAAAAGAGGAAGTAGAGCAGAAAAAATCGCCTAAGAAAAAAGCTATAAGGCGCAAAAAATAATTTAAGCGCCCCCATCGTCTAGCCTGGTCTAGGACATCAGATTTTCATTCTGATGACACCGGTTCGAATCCGGTTGGGGGTGCCACTCCTTAAAAAAACACCCAAATACAACACCCCGGTTAGGAATTTCAAAAGCTGGCTATCTTTTCATTGACTTAACGTTATTCTGTGGTACAATCTCCCTACGTATGTTTCTATACAATATTAGATATAGCGTATTATTTAAGGCTATGGCCCTGGCGTTGGTGTGCCTATTTGTAGCTAGTGATCTCATTTACGCTACCCCAGAACTCCGCACTGCTTCTCAATCCACTCTCGCCGCACTTACACAACTTAACAAGCCTGAATTTAGAGAAGCAGCTGCCATCAGAGAATGTCTGCTTGCATCCAAAGGAGCGGATAAGTATATAAATGAGCAAATCCCCAAAGAAAAAGGCATCTTTGGCAAAGAATGGGAATCTCAGCGAACCGAACGCGTAAACATATATGATACAGAGCTAAAAGGTCGAATAAACGGTAAGCCAATAGCAGGACTGGATTCCGTGCTTTTTATCAAGCTCGCAGGGTTTTTGGCTTCCACAGGCCAGCCATTTCAGGCTGATCTTGCCGGCAAAGGTTATGACGGTCTTCCAGTAGTGTATATCGACAGCGCATTGTGCAATACACCTGACAAATGTATTCAAAAGCACGAGATAGACCAAATCCTGCAATGGGAAGACCTAAGAGTAAATATGCTACATATCGCCGATAAGAAAGCGATGAGAAGATGGGTCAGAAGATATATCAACGATGCCGACCAGGCGCTTCAAGGTACCCCTTACGAAGGAATGAACTCACGCCAGATCGCAAAACTCTTCCACGGATATTCCTATCCTTTAAGAGATCCCTATAAAAAATTATTCCGTGAAACTGACTATGACTACGAATATATAAGGACGATGCTCTCCATTTATGGTACCGACGAAGAATCGGGCGAGCTTAAACTAGTCGCGCGGCGCGAAGAAACCCCCGCGCCCCACGTTAGGCCAGCGGCCGCGGGAACTGGAGTAGCACAAAATATGCTATCCCCGGAGTTTACCTGGCTTATCATGACTTCCCAGGTCACTACTGACATAGAATCGATTTCTACTTATTTGAAGCCGATACAGGACACGATAGAAAGTTTAGACAGCTCCGGCGCAAGATTTTCACCTTATACCAGAAAGGTTTTAGGTGATGCGCGCAAACAAGGAGCTTACCTTTGCGAACAATTAAAAGTTATGATCCAGAAAACAAAAGGATTGTCCTCTGGGCCCATAAACAGACAAGCAGCAGCTTCCCTGCTTAATAAAATCGACAATGGTGGGAGGTTTGACGAGGTATTGGGTATCTTTTACCACGATGTATGGGATATCATAAGAGAAACACCTCCCACAGAGCAAGCAGAATCATTAAAAGATGCATTTGAAAAGCTCCATAGCCGGCATGACCGTATCCGTTCGCAATTACTCGCCCTTGCACATCCGCAGATATTTACAGGTAAAACGGGCGCGCTTTGCTACCCTCCCTGGCTTATAAAAATTCCTGAAGCACCGAGAAGTCATATCGAAATTAATCTTTGGGAGCTTCTAAGCGGGCGCCGTGCCATCTCATATGATTCTTGGCCGTCAAAGCATGAAAGACGAGAACACATTCTCCCAATCGAAAATGAACACAGGTTTTTTGAAAGACGCTTTGCGAAACTCCCTGAATTAATCACAAGCGGCGCATGGATGGGAATTAACAGAGACTTTAAGACTTTTGCCATAGAGCTTATCTATCTTTACGGGCTTTCTCTGGATTATTTTCGAATTCAGAAGCAAGTCTTGGAAAAGGCCGCGATAGATCCAGACCAGGTAAAGGACGTTCTCGACCTGGGAACAAATTCATGGCCTTATGCTTGGTGCTTTGAAGAAATCTTTCCCAATCTTGAAAAGGCGTATGGCATTGAGGGTAGATGGAAACATTCCAAGGAATTCCAGAATTTTTGGGCGCCCTTATCCGGCTTGGATCCGACTAAATATAAAATCATCAACGGAGACTTTCTGGAGATAGAAGAGATACCCGAACTCTGGCCGTCAAGCGAGACGGGAGGCTCTTTCGATCTTATTTTTGCGCATGGTTTTAAGCCGGACTTTAAGGTATCGAATGGCGCTAATGAAGACGCGTATTATTACAAATTATTGCTCTCCGCAAGCAGGTTGCTTAGGCCCGCGGGGCACATTGTTTTTATTATCAAAAAAGATGAATTGGATAAATTCCGTAAGATGCTCGCGCTTTTAGAGGGTCGGAGCTGGGCCGACAGGGTGATGAACATGGCGGGCTTTGCGCAAATAATTTATGAAGATGTCGATGTTTTTGTTATTTCTCAAGAAGACCTTGTCAGACATGAGAAGATTTTGGAGCAAGGAGTTCAAGCCCGCGAGGCCAGACACGAATATGCCGAAGCAGCCGCATTTTATGAAAGGCAAAGCGATCTCGAGGCCGATACGGCCAAGCCCTATGTTTTAGCGGGAGATGAGTGGCTGAAGGGGGCCGAGTCATTCATAAAGACAGCAAAAAAATGGCGTCGGAAGCCCTCCAACGATGATGAGTGGATCAGCTGGATGCTTGAAAACGCTATCGATCGATATAGCCGCTATTTTAAAGCGCCAAAACAACGGAAAGATGATATGTATGTCCGTCAACAACTCGATAGGATCTATGAAATAATAATAACAATGCGTCAGGGGTTTTTTGATGACGAAGAAAGCCGATTGTTTGTTTCGAAATTCCCAAAAAAGCCCGCTACCGATTCACAGCGGGATCAGCTGATAAATTATTTTTTCCTTAAAGACTCCGGTGGAGATCCTTTAGAAAGCGCTCCGGGCAGCCTGCCATTAAATGTGCCACAGAATACCGATGCGGACCGTTTAATAGGCGAGGCCCTGGCAGAAATCGAAGCCGGGCAGCGTTTGTTGGTGCAAAAAAAGGCAGAGGCGAAAGCACAAGGAAATGCGAGTATTTTGTGGAACCATATACGGGAAAGCAGCATCCCCGATTATGAGCTGCGCCTTCGACTGCTATATCATATGGGGATTTTAAGGGGCAATCTTTTGTATCCTTTGATGGGCGATGATTGTATTCCCGCTTATTTTACAGCCACCTTCGGTATAAACTATTACACAGGTATCGGCAAAACCAAAGATATCGAAGCCGCGGAAAAGGCGTTGTTAAAAAATGGGTTGCCTCCTGCTTACAAGGGTCGGCCAAAGGATCTTACGGTAATGCCGGTTAATGCGTTTGATCGCGGGGTATACTTCCCGGCGCTGACAAAAAAAGGCGGTATAGACACGGTTCTGGTAAAAGGATTGACATCCTGGTCGATGACTTATGAAGGCAGGCGCTCAAATAAAGACATTTGGGAGCTAGTCGAAAAGATCGGCAACAATCTGCTCCGGCCGGGAGGTTGCATAATAATTGCTGACGAAAAGGATTTGTGGCTGGCACAGTACCTTGAAGAGAAATTAGGTTATGAAGACTTGCTGGCCGGGCAGGGACATCAAAGAATCAAGCAGGCATTAAACAATGAGTGCGCCAGCTATGAGGCGTACCTGGGGGATATGTTCACTATTTTTGGAAGGGTGCCAATAAGGGTTTTGAGGAAACCCGATTTTTCCCCCGGCCCGACCGTGGAAACCGGAGTAGCACAAAATGAACCGTCCCCAAAAGCCACAAAAGTCTTCGGCCGTAACACGGTAGGCGCTGCCCAATTGCCGCCGGGATATGACAAGAGAGACCCGGGCCTGGTCGGGCAAATTAAGATACTACGGCTAAGGCAAGCGGATGGAAAAATTAAATATTGGGCTAATCAGATAGTAGGTCTCGATCGCAGGATAGGAATAATAAAAGAAAAACAGGAATACATAATCGGGTACACAAAAAGAGCGGACCCATTGATTCTTTTAGCGGTGTGTGGTAATAAGCTGGCGGGGTTTCTTTTGGCATCCGGAGCAGGGGATGGTTTTGGCATAGATTTCTTTGGAGTCGATCCCTCTATTATAAATCACGGCATAGGTACTTCTCTATTATCCAAAGCGCTTAAGATAGCAAAAACAAATGGTAAGAAAAAAGCTTCATTACGTGTCGAGACCAGGAGGGCGAGGGCCTCAGGAATTTATGAAAGACTTGGTTTCAAGCGGGATGTAGGGTCTTCAGATAGCTCATGGACTACCATGATATTAGATCTTACTTCAAGATCTAATTCGATATCAAGCCCTCGTTTCGGGCCAGGTGCGATGTCTGCAGATCAGCCGTTTGACGATAAGCTCGTTCCGAAAGACGCACCGGTGAACAATTCCGCCTCCGGTCAGCCGGCAGCACCAAAGGAAGTGGCGCCCGAAGGAACGGCACCAAAACAACCTGACAATTCTAACCAGGTTAGCCTAACCAGGTTAGATGCTGAAGGACAGACGAGGCTCGTTCCTAAAGTCTTGCCGCAAGCATTCGCCGCCGGCCCAGGCGAAGAGATTGCTTCGGCCGCTTCCCTCCGGGCCTTGCGGCCCGTAGGGCCGGAGGCGTGGCCTCGCAATGACGAAATGTCAGAAGAAGCGGTGATAAAAGGATCGTCTTCCGATACCGTAAGTACTGCGGAAAAAGCCGCAAAAATTCGGCGCGAATTTGTTCCCAAGGTTTATGAATTAAAGGGTGGAATTTTGAAACTCACGGAGTCTTTGCTTTTAGATCAAAAAATTGACCTGCAACATCTTGTGTCTGAGCAATTACAGATTATCTTCAATGTATTGGGAAGGATTGAACTTGGTTCGAAAACCGCGAAAAGCTCGGAAGCAGATATTAGTCAGATTCTTCGCCGTTTTGACAAGGTACATTATTGGCTGGATCGGTTGGCAGATCCTGATAAGCCGGATTCAGGGGGCAGTTCGTTAGTCGATTTTGCGAAGAAGAGATTATCGACAGGAACAGCCGATAGCAATCTGCCAAATCAGGGCCTTGCGGAATTTGTCGGACAATACTATTTCAAACCAAATGCGGAAGGAGCTAAATTTAAAGAAGGTTTTGCAAAACTTCGCGAGCAATTTATACAGATTGAAACAGAATATCGCCCATTGATAGCGTCTTTATTAGATACCGTTTTACCCACCGGGAGGGGAGATGCGGTTTGGCGCGCGAATGCGACTGATATTGAAAATGCCTTACAGATGTTAACCAAACTTATTCCCGAGCAGGAGCAGGTAAAGGAGAAAGAGCTTACATATTACACGATACGATATGACGCGGATAAGATGCCGCCTCTCGCGGAAGAGTTGCTTAAAATATATGCCGGGCAGATACTGCCGGCGTGGCTGCCGGGCAAGGAGAGGGTTAAGCTAATTGCTACAAAAGGGCAAAGCGAGGGAATTATATGGGTAAATTGTTATAAGGACCAGGGTAGGAGCCAATTGGCTGGGACAGGACACGTCGATATTCACTTCGATATCAATGAAGATATAAATGGCAGGGCGCTAAGGATAATGGGCATGCTAAACATAGCATTAGCCGCTTCCCATCTTCCCGATAACTTATCTACCGATGATATGGATAAATATAATGCTCTGGTATCGTTTATTCAAAGGCAGTATAAAGATATAACAGGAGAAGATTTAACCGCGGATGCGCTAAAAAATGATAACAAAAACATCTGGATAAACTTGCCGCCCGCGGAACACGTTTCACCGGAAAGGGCCGACGAGTATTACCGCCTCACAATTACACAATTGCGGCAATCCGCGTAATTCTGATGGAAGAGAGCATGGGCAGTATGTTATATTATGTAGTATGAGCAAGCTCTATATTAAGAATGGCAATGTAATTTCAAAAGAGCGGATTATAAATGGCGCTTCGGTTTATATTGATGGCTCAAAGATAGCATCTATAGGAAAAAATATTAAACCGAGCAAGGGGTCGTTTATAGTCGACGCAAAGAACTGTTTTGTCTCCCCCGGGTTTATCGACTGCCACATACATGGCGAGCCTGAAAAGATATTTTTCAATGAAGCCAGGCATGGCATGACATCGTTTGTCGTGGCGCAGTCGTGCGCATCTTTAGAATCCATTTATAAAAGAGCCGGAAAGATAAAAGAATTTATTAATAAAAATCCTTTTGGCGAAAATGTGCTGGGCTTACGCCTCGAAGGGCCTTATATAAATCAGGAGAAAGCGGGCGCGCAGAATAAGGCTTACATAAAAAATCCCGACATGCAGGAACTGATGCAGATCTTGCAAGGCTGTAAAGGTCTTTTAAAGATAATGACCGTTGCCCCCGAGCTTATAGGCATAAAGCCTATCTTAAGGACATTATGTAAAAATGGGGTTATTCCATCCATAGGCCACTCGGACGCAACCTATGAATCCGCCATAGATGGTATAGATGCCGGTATACGCCACGCAACGCATACATTTAACGCGATGAGCCCGCTCGACAGACGCTCACCCGGAGTTATCGGAGCGATCCTATTAGATAACAGGGTTACGGCCGAGATAATCCTGGACCTTGTGCACGTGCATAGGGCGTTATTCGCTCTTCTGATTAAGGCAAAGACAAAGGATAGGGTTATTGTAATAACGGACTCCATAGTTTCATCTCCGCATAAAGATACCGCGCAGATCGGGGGCGCATACAGATTTGATGACGGAAGATTGGCGGGGTCGGCGCTTAATATGATAGAGGCCCTGAAGAACGCGGTGACAAAGTGCAACCTATCGTTATTAGAAGCTCTGCGGCTTATTACGTTAAATCCCGCGAGATTTTTGGGGGTAGATGGCAAAAAAGGCTCCATAGAGACGGGCAAGGACGCGGATATAGTAATTTTCGACAAAAATTTTGATGTAAAAGCGACGATAATTTGTGGTAGAATAGCCTACGAGAAGAAAGGCTTTATATGTGCGGCATAGTGGGATATATAGGAGATCGCAACGCCCAAGAGCTTTTGCTTGAGGGTTTAGGACGGCTTGAGTACAGAGGATATGATTCTGCCGGCGTGGCCATTTTTGACGGGAAGGCAATAAACCTGTCGAAGCGGCAGGGGAAACTGAAAGAACTCATTCTTGAGCTTAAAAAAAGGCCTTTAACCGGCTGCTTGGGCATAGGCCATACTCGCTGGGCCACACACGGAGCGCCAAACCAAAGAAATGCTCACCCGCACACTGGTTGTAAAGACGACCTCGCGATAGTCCACAACGGTATTATTGAAAATTACGCGGAGCTTAAAGAAGATCTTATAAAGCAGGGCCATAAGTTCAGGAGCGAGACCGACACCGAGGTATTGGCTCATTTGATAGAAAAATTTTATAAAGCGGCGCCGATAGAAGAAGCCGTAAGGAAGGCCGTCTCTATGGTCAGGGGATCTTTCGCCATAGGCGTAATTTCAAAAAAGGAGCCCGGTAAGCTTATCGGCGCGAGGATGGGCAGCCCTTTAATAGTGGGGTTGGGCAAAAAAGAAAATTTTCTCGCATCAGACGTGCCCGCGATATTGAGCTCGACAAAAGATGTAATCTTCCTCGACGAGCAGGAACTGGTCATCTTGACGAAAGAGAGCTGCAAGGTAACTAATTTAAGCGGCAAAGAAATACAAAAACAATCCACACGCATAAGCTGGGATATAGAGCAGGCGCAGAAACAGGGCTATAAACATTTTATGCTCAAAGAGATAAACGAACAGCCGGGCATAATAGAAAATTTTATCAATGCCAGAGTTAAAGACGGTGATATCGCGTTCGAAGAGCAGAAAATACCGGAAGAGCGGCTAAAGGCAATAAAGAATATATATATTGTCGCGTGCGGTACCGCCTATCATGCGGGGCTTGTCGGCAGGTATGTCCTGGAATCTCTTTGCGGCATCCCCGTATTCATAGATGTTTCGAGCGAATTCAGATACAAAAAATTATTGATAGACAAAGATACGCTGGTCATTCCGATAAGCCAATCGGGCGAGACCGCTGACACATTGGCCGGGGTCGCGGAAGCGAAAAAACATGGCGCCGTGATTCTCTCCATATGTAACGTGCTTGGGTCTACATTGACTCGCGGATCCGACGGTGTCATATATACACATGCCGGCCCCGAGATAGGCGTCGCGTCGACGAAAGCATATACGGCGCAGCTGGTGGCTTTGTATATTTTTGCGCTTTATCTTGCGGGCATAAAAGGCATTGTGCAGAAGCAGGATATAGCCAAATATATAAGAGAGTTAAAAAACATCCCGGGTAAACAGAGCGAGGTATTGAAGGATCAGGAAAAGATAGCGAAGCTTGCCAAGCGCCACTCGCACCTCGGGTCCTTTCTTTATCTAGGGCGATCAGTAAACTTTCCCTCGGCGCTGGAGGGCGCGCTTAAATTAAAAGAGATATCCTATATCCCCGCGGAAGGATACGCGGCGGGCGAAATGAAACACGGCCCGATCGCCTTGATAGACGAATATCGCGCCGTAGTTTGTATAGCATGCGAATCCGCGGTATACGAAAAGATGTTTTCGAACCTTCAGGAGATAAGAGCGAGGAACGGCAAAATAATAGCGATAGCTACCGTCGGGGATAAGAAGATATTGGAAGAGACAAAAGAGGTCATATATATACCAAGATGCAGCGAAATATTCTCACCGCTGGTGGTTGCCATTCCCCTGCAGCTGATCGCGTACCACATTGCCGTAAAGAGAGGCTGCGACGTGGACCAGCCGCGTAATTTAGCAAAATCGGTAACGGTAGAATAATATGCCCGGAACGCTATATGTAGTTGCCACGCCCATAGGTAATTTAGAAGACATTACACTGCGCGCAATAGACACTTTGAAAAAAGTCGACCTTATCGCGGCAGAAGATACCCGCCACACAAAGATACTTCTTGATAGATACGATATCCACGTACCCATGACCAGCTATTTCGAATACAATAAAATCCAAAAATCCGATTATTTGTTAAAGGCATTGCAGGAAGGCAAGTCGGTTGCTCTTGTTTCCGACGCCGGCACACCCGGCATATCGGATCCGGGTTATACTATTATTAAACTATGTATAGATAGCAATATACCGGTAGTGCCGATACCGGGCCCGTCAGGGCTGATTACGGCGCTTACCGTTTCAGGTAAGTCGACAAGCCAGTTCACATTTGCCGGCTTCCTGTCTCCAAAACCGATTAAGCGGAAAAATCAACTAAAAAAATTGCAATCAGAGGAGAGAACGGTCGTGCTATATGAGTCTCCACATAGAATGGAGAAGCTTTTGGATGACATTTTGGAGATATATGGCGATACACAACTCGTTATAGTTAGGGAAGTTACAAAGAAATTTGAAGAGATAAGGCGAGAAAAAGTAAGTTTTTCTATAGAGCATTTTAAATCGCACAAGCCCAAAGGCGAATTTGTAGTAATTATCTAAGAAAAGCCTTGACAATGCGCACCTTCTATGGTATTATCTATGTACAATAAACACCTTTTAATTCGGGACAGAGAGCCCGGGAAGGGAGTAAAATTGGTGAAAGGAACCCACGCATCTGTAAATATAGGTACGTGGGACTTTTTTTGCCCATTTGAGGTGTTAAGATGCATTTAAAAGAAAAGTCGAAGATATTAGACAAAGATGCGATAGAAAAATCCTTAAAGAGGATTGCGCACGAGATAATCGAAAACTCCGCGGATATGGACGATACCGTATTGATAGGCATTAAGAATAGAGGCTCATACATTGCTGAAAGGCTCGCGGATAAGATAAAAGAGATCGCAGGCTCGCGTCCTAAAGTAGGCGCTCTCGACATAACATTATACAGGGATGATCTTACTCAAGTTTCCGAACAGCCGATAGTCCACGCAACCGAGATAGATTTTGACATAGACCAAAAAAGGATAGTTCTTGTTGACGATGTATTGTTTACAGGCAGGACCATAAGGTGCGCCCTGGACGCGCTGATAGATTTCGGCAGGCCGGGCAAGATACAGCTCGCGGTGCTTGTCGACAGGGGCCACAGAGAGCTTCCGATAAGAGCGGACTATGTGGGCAAGAACGTGCCGACCGCTATAAATGAGGTGGTCGAGGTGCGGCTGACCGAGCCGGACGGAAAAGATGAAGTAGTTATATGCGAAAAAGGTCGATTAATATGACGAATGAAAAGAAGTTTGTCTGGACAAAAAAAGACCTGCTTGGCCTTGAATACCTATCCAGGGAAGAGATAGAACATATTTTATATACCGCCTCAAGTTTTAAAGAAGTTACCACCCGCCAGATAAAGAAGGTTCCCGCCCTGCGGGGCAAAACGGTGGTAAATCTATTCTATGAACCATCCACCAGGACGAGGATATCGTTTGAGCTTGCCGCTAAGAGACTTTCAGCCGACGTGATAAATGTCGCGGTAGAGGCGTCGAGCGTAAGAAAAGGCGAAACGCTTATCGATACCGGTAAAAATATAGAAGCGCTAAAGATAGATATAATAGTCGTGCGACACGATTGCTCGGGCGCCCCCAACATATTGGCCCGCTCGGTGAAGGCAAGTGTTGTAAATGCCGGTGACGGATGGCATGAGCACCCGACACAGGCGCTTCTCGACATATTCACATTAAAATCCAAGTTGGGTAAAGTTGACGGGCTAAGTGTAAGCATAATAGGAGACATAGCGCATTCGAGAGTTGCGCGTTCGAATATATGGGGCCTTACGAAGCTCGGCGCAAAAGTTACCGTATGCGCGCCAAAGATATTAATACCGGAAGGCATAGAAAAGATGGGCGTGAGAGTTACGTATGACGTCGATGATGCCATCAAAAACGCTGACGCGATAAATGTACTTAGAATGCAGCTAGAGCGGGATACGGCAGGGGCATTCCCGAAGAGGATAGATTTCTTTAAGCAATATGGGATTTCGGAAGAGAGACTCAAGATTTGTAAAAAAGATTTAGTGGTTATGCATCCGGGCCCCATAAACAGGGGTGTCGAAATGTCCAGCGGCGTAGCGGATGGCCAGAATTCGGTAATATTAGAACAGGTAACGAACGGCATCGCCGTCAGGATGGCAGTGTTGTATTTAATCGCTCACGCGAAGAGATAATATTATGGGAACATATCTGATAAAAAACGGGCGTGTAATAGACCCGCAAAACAAAGTCGATGATATTTTAGATATATTAATATCAGACGGCAAGATAGAAAAGATAGAAAAAAACCTGTCAGCCAGGGCGGACGAAACGATAGATGCCAAAGGTTGTATTGTCGCGCCCGGTTTGGTAGATATGCATACTCACTTAAGAGAGCCCGGCAGAGAAGATGAAGAGACGGTCCTGACCGGCACCCGTGCCGCGGTAAAAGGCGGGTTTACCACGGTGGCGTGTATGCCAAATACCGAGCCGCCTCTTGACAATCCCGCGATAATAAAATCACTAAAAGAGATAATAGAAAAAGACGCACTCTGTAATGTAGCCATAGTGGGAGCCATAACGGAAGACCGCGCCGGCAAACGCCCAACCGATTTTCATAAGATGAAGAGCCAGGGAGTTGTCGCCGTGTCAGATGACGGATCGTCGGTTGCGGACGAAAAAGTGATGACCGAGGCGCTTACGCAATCCAAAGAAGAGGACCTGCTTGTAATAGACCACTGTGAGGACGCAAAGTTATCGGCAAACGGCGTAATGAATCAGTCGTTCACCTCGACGAAGTTAGGCCTCCGGGGTATTCCCGGGGCAGCGGAATACGAGATGGTAAAACGCGACATAGCGCTTGCGAAAAAATTATTATGCAGAATACATATAGCCCACGTGAGCACCAAAGAGTCGGTAGAACTTATACGCAAAGCAAAAAAAGAGGGTGTAAACATTACCGCTGAAACTGCGCCGCACTACTTTTCACTTACCGAAGAGTGCTGCGCGACGTATGATACAAATACCAAGATGAACCCGCCGCTAAGATCCAAAGACGATGTAGACGCGATTAAGGCAGGGTTGAAGGACGCCACGATAGATGTTATAGCTACCGACCATGCTCCGCATGCGGATAACGAGAAAGATGTTGAATTTGACTCCGCGCCATTCGGCATAATCGGCCTGGAAACGGCGCTGAGCCTGTCTGTAATGGAACTGGTAGAAAGCAAAGTGCTTTCGTGGAGCGGTATTATAGAAAAGATGTCTGTGAACCCTTCAAAAATATTGGGCATAAAAAAAGGCAACCTGAAAAAAGGGGCCGCGGCGGATATGGTGATCATAGATCCAGCTAAAGAATATACATATACAAAAGAGTCCATAGAATCGAAATCGAAGAATTCGCCTTTTATCAACTGGATATTAAAAACTAAAATAATTACAGTTTTTGTCAACGGCTGTATTGTTCTAAAAGATGGCGGGATAATTTAAGATGAAGCAGTTAAAGGCAAAGATACTTGAAAACAAAATTGTGGCCCCCGGATTCTATAAAATATGTGTGGAGAGCCCATATCTTGCTAAAGCTACTAAGCCGGGGCAGTTCTTTAAAGTCCGATGCTACGACTCCGGCGAGCCTATTTTGAGAAGGCCGCTGGGAGCGCACAGTATATCGAAAAATAGCGTAGAGATGCTGTATGAAGTCGTGGGCAAAGGGACAGAATTGCTTACCAAGAAAAAAGCAGGAGACCTTCTCGATATAATCGGTCCTCTCGGCAATGGATTCAGCTTACCCCGGTCTCCGGCCTCCGGCCTCCGATCCCCGATACTGATAGCAGGCGGCATAGGTGTCGCTCCGCTGCTTGCCTTAGCGCAGAAGATAGCCTCGAAACAGGTAGGATTTCATGTAATAATAGGAGCTAAGACGAAGTCAGGTATTTTGTGCGAAAAGGAGTTTAAAAAATTAGGAGCTTTTGTTATGGTGTCGACCGAGGACGGCTCAAAAGGGCATAAGGGTTATGCCACCGATATATTAAAGCATCTATTGAAGACCATTGGCTGCCAGTCGTCGGGCATATACGCGTGCGGCCCACACCCAATGCTTAAGGCCGTGGGCCATATATCGGAGCTTATGCATATCCCATGCCAGGTATCGCTTGATGAGCGCATGGCATGCGGCGTGGGCGTGTGTTTAGGGTGCCCCGTTAAGGTTAAGTCCGGCGGCTATAAGATGGTGTGCAAAGACGGCCCGGTCTTTGACGCAAAGGAGATAGCCTGGTGAGGACAAACGTCAACATAGGCAAGTTAAAATTAAAAAATCCGGTAATGGTTGCCTCTGGCACATTCGGGCCGGAATACAGCGCATTCTTTAATATAAATAAACTGGGCGCATATATAGCGAAAACGGTCACTTTAAACGCGAGAACCGGGAATCCGCCACCCAGAATCGCCGAAACTCCGTCGGGGATGCTAAACGCGATAGGCCTTGAAAACACAGGAGTGTTAGATTTTATTAAGAATAAACTTCCAAAACTCCAAGGTATAACAATACCCATCATAGCGAGCATAGCGGGAAACGACGCGCGTGAATTTAAGGA
The DNA here is from genome assembly GCA_030695905.1 of Candidatus Omnitrophota bacterium. Taxonomy (NCBI): domain Bacteria; kingdom Pseudomonadati; phylum Candidatus Omnitrophota; species Candidatus Omnitrophota bacterium. The sequence continues at coordinate 67,189 of JAUYOL010000001.1, forward strand.
GCTGGCAGCGTCTTTGAGCAAAGTCAAAAAAATCGCGGGGTTAGAAGTAAATCTTTCCTGTCCGAATGTAAAACACGGTAAAAGAGACTTTTTGATCGCGCAGGACGAACGCGCTACATACGAAATAATAAGAGCTATCCGCAAGGCAACCAGTCTAACCATAATAGCAAAGCTGTCGCCGAATGTTACCGACATAACGAAGATAGCCCAGGCTGCGGAAAGTGCCGGTGCCAACGCGGTCTCATTGGTCAATACATTTATAGGCATGGCGGTGGACATCGAGACAAAAAAGCCCATACTCGGAAATGTTACGGGAGGGTTGAGCGGACCGGCGATAAAACCCATCGCACTTCGCATGGTAAGAGACGTATATAAAAAAGTGAAGATACCCGTAGTAGGTATTGGCGGAATAATGGATTATAAAGATGCCGCGGAATTTATTCTATGCGGCGCAACCGCTATCCAGGTAGGAACCGCTAACTTTGTTAACCCAAGCGCACCGGCGGATATTTTGGAAGGCCTAAAAGATTATATAATAAAAAATAAAATCAAAGATATCAACTACCTGATAGGAGCGCTTAAAGTATGAACGCTAATGAACGCCTTATAGTCGCGTTGGACGTAGACACAAGCCAAAAAGCGCTTGGGCTTGTAGAGAAACTCAAGAAAGATATTAAAACATTCAAGATAGGCAGCGAGCTATTCACGTCATGCGGGCCGGGCATAGTGGAAGAAGTGAGAAAAAAAGGCTGTGGAGTATTTCTGGACCTCAAATTTCATGACATACCGAATACGGTGGAAAAATCTGCCATTGCGGCAACAAGGCTCGGCGCGTTCATATTCAATGTGCACGCGCTTGGAGGCTCGGAGATGATGAAAAGGGCCGGCGCGGCGGTAGCGCAAGAGGCAAAAAAACTTAATATAAATAAGCCAAAAGTCATAGCGATTACAGTGCTTACCAGCATGGATGAAAATAGCTTGAAGAAGATAGGCATAGATGATAACATGGAAACCCAAGTTTTGAAGCTTGCGAAATTAGCTGAAGGTTCCGGCTTAGACGGCGTCGTAGCGTCTCCGGCAGAAGTGAAATTAATCAGAAAAAATTTGGGGAAAGATTTTTTAATAGTTACTCCCGGAGTAAGGCCTTCATGGGCGGCCAAGGGCGACCAGAAAAGAGTGGCAACTCCGAAAGAAGCCATCGATAACGGAGCCGATTTTATAGTAGTCGGCAGGCCGATCATAGAGGCCGCGGATCCTGTAGAAGCGGCAAAAAGAGTCTTAGAAGAGATCGGGTGATGAACGAAAAAGACGTTTTAGATATATTTAACAAACAAAATGCTCTTCTGACAGGGCATTTTAAGCTTTCAAGCGGCTTACATAGCGAAAAATATTTGCAATGTGCTCTTGTGCTGCAATATCCGGATATCGCGCAGAAGCTTTCCGTGGAGCTGGCGAAGAAATTCTCTAAAACAAAGATAGATCTTGTTGTCGGCCCGGCTCTCGGCGGTGTAACGTTCGCGTATGAGGTCGCAAGAGCCCTGGGCGTAAGAGGACTGTTTACAGAGCGCCAGGAAGGAAAGATGGTGTTGCGCCGCGGGTTTTCGATAGGTAAGGGCGAAAAGGTTTTAGTCGTAGAAGATGTCGTTACGACCGGCGGATCGACAAAGGAAGTAATAGACGTTGTTAAATCTTGCGGGGCTGATGTTGTAGGTGTAGGCAGTGTAATCGACAGAAGCAGCGCCGCGATAGATTTTGGCGTGCCTTTTTACGCGCTCGCTAAAGTGAGAGTCGAGACCTTTGAGGAAACCGGCTGTCCACTGTGTAAAAAGAACGTTCCGGTAACCAAACCTGGTTCAAGGAAGTAACAATATAGCGGTATTTGTAGTATAATATTGAAAATTCGGGCAAGTAGCTCAATGGCGGAGCACTCGGTTTACATCCGATAGGTTACAGGTTCGACCCCTGTCTTGCCCACCATAAACAAAAATCTCCCACACATAATGGATGTGGGATTTTTGTTTATTTATGGTAGAAGATCTTTTTGGATGGGCAGAGATTGCCCAGGACACACTCAAGGCACTTAGGTTTTGCTGCGACGCAAATAGCTCGACCATGCGCAATCAGCAGGTCGCTTAATTTGGGCCAGTCTTTTTTCGGCGTTATCTTCATTAGATCGACCTCGATTTTTACGGGGTCTTCGTTTTTTGTTAGTCCGAGCCGAAGGCTTAAGCGGCGCACATGCGTATCGACAGCGATGCCTTCTATCTTGCCATAGCCATGTGACAGCACTATATTGGCCGTTTTCCGCGCGACGCCGGGCAGCTCTATCAATTTCTCCATCGAATCAGGGACCCTGCCTTTAAACTTTTCCACTATAATCTTCGCCGAGCCTATTATATTCTTCGCCTTGCTATGATAGAATCCCGTAGAGCGGATCTGCGATTCGAAGGTCTTTAAATTCGCGGACGCGAAATCCGCCGCGGTTTTATATTTTTTGAATAACGGCCCTGTGACGATATTTACTCTCTTATCGGTACACTGCGCGGAAAGAATAGTAGCTACCAGCAACTGAAGAGTGTTTTTATGCAGGAGGGCCGTTGTAGCGCCGGGGTATTCTTTTTTCAGAAGGTGTAAGATCCTGCCTATTCTATTTTTTGGCATGCGCTTTCTTTTCGGCGTCGCGTTTTTTAGCTTTTTTTAAGGATGGGTCGAAGTGCTCAAATTTCAGGAACTGGCAGATGAAGTTAAAGACAGGCCGAAACATTCTATTTTGGAGCCTTACATAAAGGTGAAGAGGAATAAATTCAAACCCGAGCCTTCTTTTTGGCTCATATCCCGTGATGCCCATCGCATATTTTTTTATCTTATTGGCTATACACCAATTAAGGACATCGCGGAACTTCAAAAAATAAAGATGGTACTGGTGGGCTATCGTATAATCCAGTCCTACATAGTAATCTATCAGAATGTCCTCGGATACAAGGCACAACAAAAACGCCACTAACCTGCCGTCTATCTTCCAAAGGAAATATTTTACTTTTCCGGGCATGTTCTTAGGCAGGTTTTTAAAGAATGCCGGAGGCAAAAGCTCAAAACCCATGTCATGTTTTTCCACGATATCAAGATACAGCTTATACACATCCTTTAACGTGGCATCGTCGGGGTTATCCGCTATCTCCATAGCTATTTTTAATTTACCGTCTACTTTTTTGAACTTTCTCCTTAAGTCATAACGGTTGGGCGCGCTTAAGGTATTTAAATATTCCTCGAAGTTTTTAAACTTTACGTCCAGCATGGTTGTGGGCAGGCTGTCGAATTTTTTGAAACCCTTATTTTTTAGAGGAGCCAGCAAATTTATATATTCATCGCGAAAGTCCTTAAACGCGATTACCGCCGCTTTGTTTTTTCTTGCCGTCTGTTCCAACTTGCGGGATATCGTTTCGATAACGGCTTTACTACACACAGAAGATCCGATGTGGCCTTCCCCCATGGGCATGCCGCACACCAGAGCTTTTAGGCTGAATATATTAGGCAGGCGTTTTTTTATCGAATTTGTAACACGTCTTAATGGGCCGTTGATACTTGTATCGAGGGAGTAATTTAGCAGGAAGAACGTGGTGGCCGCGACAGGCGTTTTGCGGTCATAGACCATCAGATAATGCATTGTAAATTGGTCTAAATTCGCTTCGTCGAGATTATTGAAAAAGCCATAATTTTCAAGCACATCGGGGTAGACCTTCTTCCAGTCAGTTTCCGGCATATCGGTTATGCGCCTGGTTACCCTTGTCTTAAGGCCTGTTTTTTTATGGCGACGCGATAAGATCAATTTTATCGTCCTTCCGGGTGGATATTACAGAGTCTATGCGGTATATGATATCATTGGTATATATATTTGGCAAGATTTGGTTGTGGGGGTTATCTTTCTTTTTTTAGCACACCGAGGAAAGCATCCACTATCTTTGGGTCGAATTGAGTGCCCGCGCCGCTTTTAATTATTTTTACCGCTTCTTTTTTTGGAAGCGCTTTGCGGTAGGGGCGGTCTGAAATTAGCGCCTGGTAGACGTCGGCTATCGCGACTATGCGCGCGCCTATAGGTATGGACTCCTTTCTTAGGCTGTGCGGATATCCTTTGCCGTTCCACCACTCATGATGGTGGAGAATGACAGGTATAATGTCGCGCAGGGAGTGTATCGGCCTTACAATATCAGCGCCTATCTGGGGGTGCTCTTTAATAATTTCTCTTTCCTGTTTCGTTAGTTTCCCGGCCTTAAGAAGGATCTTTTCGGGTACGCCGATCTTCCCAAGGTCGTGCAGCACCGAAGCTTCTTTTATGACTTCTATCTTATCTTTTGGCAGGCCAAGCGAATGGGCTATACCCGTAGCGTAGTGGATCGTTTTTTCCACATGCTCACCGGTATAACGGTCTTTTAATTCGATAGTTTTAGCGAAAGCAAATATAGCTTCTATTACGCTTTGATTCCCGCGGGCGGTAAGCTTTTTTATCTTATTCTTTAACACATCAACACCTGGTTCTTCCTGTGGCTGTGTGATATCTTTTTTTATTTCCAGATCCACATATGAATATACCCTGTCTCCACCGTCTTCTTTGGCCTTATTCAGTATCTGGTCAGCTATGTCGATAAAGTCGATTCCGCAATCGATTCTTTTATCGATAGGGTATGAACTGACTGCCGCGCTTGCCTTGATCTTTACACTGTGTTTTTTATCACCAAAACCATGCAAGCGTATCATGTCGAGTATTCTTTGGGCCAGGGTGAGCGCTTCATATTTTCCGGTACCTGGAGATATGATAATAAACTCCTCTCCGCCGAACCTTATCACTATATCGTAAACGCGGACCTCTTTTTTTAATAACCTTGCGAACTGTTTTAATATTGTATCGCCGAACTGGTGCCCATAGACATCGTTTATCGACTTGAAATAATCTATATCCATCATGATTACAGAAAGCTCCTGGGAGTGTCTTTTTGCGCGCTCAAGCTCCGACTTCATTGCGTCAACAAGATAGTGATGATTGTATAGACCGGTATGAGAGTCTTTCAAGGCAAGATGTTTCAGGTTTTCATTTGCCTTCGAAAGCGCGCTGTTTAATTCCATTATCTTATTTTCCGATTCTTTGCGCTCTGTAATATCGCGTGTTATCGCGAGCAGCTGATACTTGCCTCCTATGATAGCGCGCCTTAAGCTTACCTCTACCCAAAATGTCCTGCCTACCTTATCTTTAACGAGCTGCTCGAAAAGCTGTGGTTGTCCGCGCCCTGCTTTATCATAACTATCCCATACATTCTTTAACATATGAGGGCTCTCTCCCGGAATGACGGCCTGCAGGTCGAGCCCAGCCATCTCTTCCCTGCGGTAACAAAAAAGCTCGCAAGCTCTTTCATTCGCGTCGATTATTTTATATGTTTTTATATCCCTTATTATTATCGCGTCATTCGCTGACTCGAATATAGAATGGTAGCTCTCTTCCGATATTCTGCACGCGTTCTCCATCTCCTTGCGTTGCGTGATATCATGGAATACGCCCTGCACCACTTCCTTGTTTTCTATTTCTGTAATAGAACAGCTTATAAGCACCGTCTTTATCTTTCCGGATTTTGTTACTATATCCGCTTCATCCACACCCATTTTATTAAAAGCCTGGCCGAAGAACATATCTTTGTAGCGCCCTGCTTCATCAGCGGGATGCAGCGTTGTCTGGTGCTGGCCTATAATCCCATCCTTAGATCTCTCAAAAAGCTTTTCGGCAGCCTTGTTGCAGTTGATAATAATGCCTGTTTCAGGGTCGGCCCACATGATAGCGTCAAGGGCGTTCTCGAACGCGAGCCTGAACCTCTTTTCGTTTTCCTGCAATTCCTGGGTGCGGTCTCTTACCAGGTTTTCAAGATGCTCTCTGTAGCGTTTTAGCTCTTCATTTTTTTGCTCATGTTCACTCGAGCACATTTTTACATGTCTCCTAATACGGGTAAAAAAGCAGGCTTATCTAATAAACATTCTTATTTTTTCGAGTAGATCTGCCGGCTCAAAAGGCTTTAATATGTAGTCATCGGCGCCCATCTCTTTTATTCTTTCAGGGACACGGATGATACTTGCGGTAAATATTATAATAGGTATGTGTTTAAAATGTGGATCGGACTTTAATTTTTTGCAAAGCACATCCCCCTGCATTTCGGGCAGAAGCAGGTCCAGCAGTATCAGATCCGGCATCTCTGTTTTCAGCAGTTTAAGAGTCTCCTCACTGCTCGTCGTCGATAATATGTCGTAGCCGGCGGCTTTTAGTCTCTCCTGGGCGAGGGTAAGAAGATCCGGTTCGTCCTCAACTATTAGTATTTTTTTTGCCATATCATCTTCTCCGTTCTGTGATTGGTAAGACAAAATGTACGGTTGTTCCCTTGCCGAATTCTGACTCGGCCCAGATCTTTCCTTTATGTATTTCAATAATCTCTTTTGATATGGCAAGTCCTAACCCTGATCCGCCAACCTTTCTTTCCACTTGAGAAAACCGCTTGAATAGTTTGGGCATATCATCCTCTTTTATTCCACAGCCGGTATCGGTTACCGATACCTGGATGGAATTATCGCCCTTTATGGAAGCTATCGTTATACTGCCCCTTTTTGTATACTTTACAGCATTGCTGATGAGATTGTTCAGGACCTCTATAATCTTGTCTTTATCGAAATTGGCACGAGGCAACTTATTTTCAAGTTTGAGATTAAATTTTAGCCTATTCTTGCTTACCAGGGAAAGCATTGCCAGATGGACCTCGCGGATGATGTCGTTAATATTGTTTTCCTCGAATTTAAGTTTCATCATACCAGCGTCGAGCTTTTGGAAGTCCAGCACCTGATTGATTAATCTCGTAAGCCTGTCTATATTCCTTTTTGCTATATCAAGTATATCCTTTTTTTCCGTATCTATAATGCCGGTCCTACTTTCGGTGACAAGAGAGAAAGCCTCCTTTATAGCGCTTAGCGGGGTTCTAAGCTCATGAGATACCATATTCATAAAGTCTTCTTTTGCCGTTATCGCCTGTTTGCGCTCGGTGATGTCACGCACTATAGAAAGAAGGCAGTACCTTCCTCCTATAATCGCCCGTTTTGCGTTGACTTCGACCCAGAACTCCCTGCCGAATTTATCTTTAGTAAACCATTCAAAAATCTGTGGTATGCCGGAAGCCGCCTGTTCGTAAAACTGCCTGCATTTTTCAGCGGTATATTGGCCAAAACTAATGTAAAAAGGCTCCAAATTTAACCCTATCATTTCCTCTTTAGGATAGCAAAAGATTTCACATGCTTTGCTGTTAACATTTATTATGTGGTATGTTTTGATATCGCGAATAATAATTCCGTCATTCGCTGACTCGAATATAGAGTGGTAGCTCTCTTCCGATACCCTGCAAGCGTTCTCCATCTCCTTGCGCTGCGTAATATCGTGGAATACGCCCTGCATGACCCGTTTATTTTCTATCTCTGTCATAGAGCAGCTTATGAGCACTATTTTTATCTTTCCGGATTTTGTCACTATAGTAGCTTCATCCACACCCATTTTGTTCAAAATTTGATTTTTAAACATTTCGGAATAACGTTCTTTTTCATTAGTAGGATGCAGAGTTGTTTGGTGACGGCCTATTAGTTCATCCTTAGATTTCTCAAAAAGCTTTTCGGCAGCCTTGTTGCAGTTGATAATAATGCCTGTTTCCGGGTCGGCCCACAGGATAGTGTCAAGGGCGTTCTCAAAAGCGAGCCGAAACTTTTTTTCACTTTCCTGCAGCGCTCGGGTACGATCACCCAGCAATTTTTCCAGATTTTGTTTATATAAATTCGTCTCCGAGTCTTTTCTTATGCGCTCACTTATGTCCTCCACCATCTCAACAGCGGCTGTAATATTACCATTGGCATCCTTCAGAGGAGAAGAGACGATTCTGTAATTGACTATACGGCCGCCCACAGGTGTTTGTGTTATCGCTTCATGCACAAGCCCGTCTTTTAGAGTCAGACAAGTAGGGCAGTAAGAACAGATGCTATCGCGGGGAGGATTATTAAATGTGCGATAGCATATAGGTTTTTTTGCGACATCTATATAGGGGAACCACTGCCTCATCTTTGTGTTAAGCGCAAGTATCTGCATATCTGGGCTTATTAGTGCAATGCCTATATCTATGCTATCAACCATGCCCCTGCATATCTCATCAGTTAATCTGAATGTTTCCATATTTAGCTACTTAAGCCTTCCCGCTCTCTCTATCTATTATCTCTACTATGCTATCAAGCAGAGAATCCATGCTTGCCGATTTTTCCAGATATTCATCCGCGCCGGAATATTTGGCTATGGGAGCCGATATTGCCGGATAGCCGGTGAGAAACACGGTTTTTGTATCAAGCTTATTCGTTTTAACATACTTAGCGAGCTCCAAGCCCGTAAGCCCCGGCATATTAAAGTCCACAAATATTATGTCGTAGTGGTTACTTTTTATCATATCCAATGCCCTGTCTCCGTCATAAGCAAAATCCACGCGATGGCCTTTTCCCGTTAAAAATTTCTTTATTATACCTATGAGATCCTTATCGTCATCGGCGATAAGTATATTCTTTTCCATATTGGTACCTCCAATCTATTTGGGCGGTATTTGGTTTAATAAGAGCCAATATAGCCCCAGCTCCGAGACCGCCGTGACAAACTTATCAAACTCTACGGGCTTGGGTATGTAGCTATTTGCCCCATATTTATAGCTTTTAACCAGGTCCTCCTCCTCTTTTGAAGAGGTCAGTATTACAACGGGTATTGATTTGGTTTTATCGTCCGTCTTTATTTTGCGCAATACTTCCAGGCCGTCCACCTTTGGAAGCTTTATATCGAGCAGTATTACTTTCGGCCTGATGCCGTTATTGCCATTCTTTTTTGCCGCATATGCGCCTTCGTGGAAGATAAAGTCGAGGGCCTCAGCGCCGTCCTTTACCACATAAACTTTATTGGCAAGCCTTCGCTTTTCTAAAACCCTCAAGATAAGCTCGATATCGTCAGGATTATCCTCAACCAAAAGAATGTCAGCCGCTTCTTTTATTCCCATGGTTACCCCCTTTTTTAGGCAGCGCGAAATAAAACGTTGCCCCTTCACCGGTTTTGCCTTCTGCCCAGATCCTGCCCCCGTGCCGGTCAATGATCTGACGCGCGATAGCCAGGCCGACTCCTGTTCCCTCGAACTGGGCTTCATCATGGAGCCTCTGGAATATTTCAAATAATTTATCCATATATTTCATATCAAATCCTACGCCGTTATCTTTCACATAATATTTATTTTCTTTCGCGTCGCTTATACAGCCTATCTCAATAGTACCCATTTTTTTAGATCTTGTAAATTTGGCTGCGTTTGACAGTATATTGTACCAGACATGATGCATAAGGCTTGGATCGCCATTTGCGGGAGGGATATCTTTTATATCTATCTTTAATGTTCGGTCAGGCGTTATCTCATCCTTCATATCTTCTAATACACATTTTACGATTTTTTCCATATCGATATGGCGCATTTGTACCTTTTGGCGTCCCAAGTGCGCGAATCGAAGCAGGTCTTCTATCAGCAGGCCCATCTTTTTCACATTTTTGCGTATAGTGACAAGGTTATGCTTGCCGGCATCATCGAGCTTATCACCATAATCTTCCAGTAGCATACGGCTAAATCCGTCTATTGATCGAAGAGGGGCCCGAAGATCATGCGATACGGAGTAATTGAAGGCATCGAGCTGTTTATTCGTCTCCTCAAGCTCCGTCGTGCGCTCTCTCGCCAATTCTTCGAGATGCCCGCGATATTGCTCTAATTCATTCTCTATCTTCTTGCGCTCGGAAATTTCCCTGCTTAATCTCTCAAGCGTGCCGGCAGTAGTCTTGGCTATATAAAATGACGCAGCGGCAGATAGCACCAAAACAAAGACAAATATACCTATAAGAAAATTTCTTAGCGTTGTTACATCGGTAAATGCTTCGTCGCAGTCTATTTTTGCCACTATGCCCCATTCGGAAGAGGGTATATAGTCCCAGGCCGCTATAACATCCCTATTTCGATAGTCGGTCGAATGGCCGCCCCCTTTTACGCCTAATACAGCACGCTGGGCAGGTATGGCCGTTTTTTCTCCTATGCGGATCTTTTTTGTAAGAGTCGCTTTGGGATCGTGCCGAAGAGGATTTAGAAAGAGGATCTCGTTCCCTATTTTTTTGCACAGCAACGTCTCTCCGGTATTGCCCAGTCCCGTTGTGTCCTGGACAAGATTATAGAATTGGGTCATATTGACCTCGAAAACTATGACACCTACAAGGAGGCCATCGGAGCCAAGAACAGGAGCGCTTATAAGAAGCGCTGGTTTGCCTTCCCGCATCTCATCCAAAAATATATCTGTAAAATATACGCCGGTTTTTCCCTCGGAAAAGGCTTTTTGTTCCGAGTCTTGCAGGCTTCGCAGAAGATGCTTTGGGTATTGGCGGGGATTTGAAGTGTATACTATCTTTCCGGTGGGTTCAACTAATATAATTTCGTATAGATCCAGAATGTACTGCATTGGCCTTAATTGTTCGTCCAGGGCCTCTTTGGCAGACATGAATTCAGCCTTCGATGTGTCACCCGAAAGCCTTGTCAATATTGGCAGATTTTTCCTGATCATCCAGAAATTCTGCGCCATCTTTATGCTATTCTCAAGTCCTTTGAAGTATGTGTTGATTTTATCTGCCTTGAAGGCTACTATGTCTTCAAGCGAGGAGATGTGATGCTTTTCAATCGATCGTGCATAGTTAATGAAAGTTAAAGCGGCAATAAGAATAGTTGGGATTAAAGCGATGGCAAGAAAAATAAAGGTAAGCCTTGACCTGATAGACATACGATTATGGCCCCCCGAGCAGCCCTACCTTCGAGTATAGCACAATAATCAAAACAGTCAATCAGTTGTGATGGCGGGGACGACGGGGGTCGAACCCGCGACCTTCAGATCGACAATCTGACGTTCTAACCAAACTGAACTACGTCCCCAATTTTACGAAGTGAAATGTGTGAGGTATTATATACTTACCGCCCGAATATAGCAAGATTTTTTTAAGGATTATTTGTATTGCTAAAAATAGAGTGGTATACTTTAACCAAAAACTAAAACCTGCATGATAAAGTTCAAAAATAAAGTTCTGGTAATCGGATATGGCTCGGTCGCCAAATGCACGCTGCCGATACTATTAAAACACATCGATATACCACACAAAAACATCACAATAATAGATTTTATAGATAAAAGAAAAGAATTGCAGCCGTGGATCAAAAAAGGCATTAAGTATTTTCAGGAAAAAGTCACCCCCATAAATATAAACCAGCTTTTATCAAAACATGTTTCATCAGGCGGGCTTGTCATAGACCTCGCATGGAACATAGAATGTCTGGATATGCTAAGCTGGTGCCACGATAACAAAGTTTTATACATCAACACTTCCGTCGAGGAATGGGATCCTTACGCGGGCATTCACAATAAAAGCGCGTTTAAAAAATCTCTGTACTATAAACAGATGCAGATACGCGATATGGTGTCCAAATGGAGCAACGGTTTTATCACGGCCGTCTTGGACCATGGCGCGAATCCGGGGCTCATTTCGCATTTTACCAAAAAAGGCATCACAGATATCGCGTTAAAATACATTAAGGATAAAACCGTTCAGAAAAATCACGCAAAAAATATAGAGCGTCTTTTAAGCAGTAAAAATTTTTCCCGGCTTGCGATGATGTTAGGGATAAAGGTAATTCATATAAGCGAGCGGGACACTCAAGTGACAAACAGGCCCAAAGAAGTAGACGAATTTGTCGGCACGTGGAGCATAGAGGGGCTAAGGGAAGAAGGCATCTCCCCTTCCGAGATGGGGTGGGGTACACATGAAAAAGAGCCCGGTTTAATACATAGCGTCCCTCCATATGGCCCGAAAAATCAGATATTTTTGTCACAGATGGGGATGAATACGTGGGTAAGGACATGGGTGCCTAACGAAGAGATCGTAGGTATGGTGATAAGGCATGCGGAGGCCTTCAGCATATCTGACAATCTTACTGTGCATGAAAAAGGCCGGGCGGTTTACAGGCCCACGGTGCACTATGCCTATATGCCGTGCAATGAGACTATAGCGTCGCTTCATGAATTACGCGCCAGAAATTACGAACTGCAGAAAAAACAGCGCATAATGAGTGATGAGATAAAAAGCGGCGCTGATATATTGGGCGCGCTTATCATGGGCCACAAATATAATTCGTGGTGGACGGGCAGCGTGCTTAGCATAGAGTCTTCGAGAAGACTGGTGCCGCACCAGAACGCCACAACGATGCAGGTCGCTATAGGAGTCGTATCGGGCATAATGTGGATGATAGAAAACCCGGATAAGGGCGTAAATGCGCCTGATGATCTGCCGCACGAGTATATACTAAATATAGCCAAGCCTTACTTAGGAAAGCTTGTATCGGAACCTTCGGATTGGACCCCCCTGAAGAATTATAGGGTATTTTTCAAAGAGAACCACTCTGCTCACCTCGATAAAAGAAATATCTGGGCCTTCAAAAACTTCCTATTCAAAGATTAAAATCTGTTAGAAATAAAAAAACTTGCTTTTGCCCATTGTAAATTACTATCTTATGATATATACTCTAATTAAGAGAAAAGAAAGAAATCTATATCGATAAAGGCAAACCTAGCGAAAGCTATGGGACGCAAAACTAAAGAACCTAAAGCCGTAAGGCCATGGTAGTCAGTCGCCGAAAATAGGTTAATAGTCTATTGGCGGTGTACCATGTGCAAACGGCTTAATTTTTTATCATGGGGGGTGATTTAGATGCGCTCTATGGCAAAGCAGGTATTAAAAATAGCAATCCTGGCTATAATTTTGACCATAGTCGCTCTATATACCCCGGTATATTTTTCTGGACCTTATGGTCTATCTTACAGCTCCACCATCCATGCCTCCGCACAGGAAAAAAACGATAACATTGTGATAGATAGCTATTGCGAATCAAGCGGTGTTAATTCGATAATAAATCTTGAAAACTGCAGTATGGCCAACAAAATCGCAATGGAGAAGGGCCAGATAAGGATAGTAAGAGATAATGCCGGAGAGCCTGAAAACGCTTACGCGAAAAATATAGAAGATGAATAATCCAGAGCCTTTTTACAATTATGTGGTATAATACTCCCCGTTAGAATTAACACGGGGAGTTTTTTATGGATAAAAAACCTTATATTCTTGTAGTGGACGATGAAAGCGACGCGCGCTCGATGGTGATAGATTTTCTGAAAGAGCGCTATGAGTGTGAGTTTGCCGAGGCAAAAGACGGCGAAGAGGCGGTAAACTTTTTGAAGTGTCACCCATGCGACCTGATGATCCTCGATATAAAGATGCCTAAAAAAGGCGGTATCGCGGTAATAAAAGAAGCGAGAGAGATTAACCCAAAGCTCGATATATTAGTGGTATCAGCCTGGGTGAGCGACGAAGTGTCTCAGGAAGCGGTTGAAAGCGGCGCGACCGACTATCTGGTCAAGCCGATAGACCTTAAAGTTGTGGCAATGAAATTTTCCGATATCTTAAAGAAGAAAGGGTATCTGGTTAGTAAGATTTAGGATTCTGGATTATTATGCAGCGCGCTTTTAAGCTGTGTGAAGGATTCTCGAAATGATGCGGAAGACTGCTTAAAAATGAAAGAGAATCGCCTTTACTTAAAAGGTGCTTCTCTCCCCCGACAAAAACCTGCGTCTCTCCCTGTAATATTATTATCAGCTTTTCAAAACTATTTGTATCCTGCGGATCCTGCTCTTCCCTTGTCGCTCCTCCGGGACGAAGTATCAGTTCCATCGCCAAAAACCTCATGCTGCGCGGGCTCAAAATCTCCGCGATCGCTTTGCCATTATATATGTACTCATTATTTGCCCTGTCTTTGCGGCGCATTATTGTCACTATTTTTGATACTTCTTTATCAGTGCCTTCAACCAGCTCTTTTAAGGATATGCCAAGGCCCGTTGAGATCTGATACAGGCTTCTTAAGCGGATAGTGTCTCTGCGGCCTTTTTCAAGCCGGCATAGAGAGTAGTATGTCAGCGCTCTTTTGCCGAATATATCGACAAGTTTTTTGTGGAAGTCTTTAAGGCTGACCTTTAGTACGGTTTTTCTTAAGTAGCGGATCTTTTCCGAAAGTTTCATATGTCACCTTTGTTCTGTCAGAAGAAAGTATACAACGAAACTCTTTAACTGTCAATAGAAAAATTGATTTTTTGTGTAGATTTTTTATATAAAACAGCAAAAATATATAACTTTTTTAGTTCCTAATTAATTAACATAACTTATTCATAATAAATAAGTTATGAGGTTACAAAAATATAATAATTGACGTTTCATTTTAAAAATACTTGACAAACAGCAATTCGTATGCTATATTTGAAGTGTAATACAAAGAGGAGGGGAAAAGAAAATGATGACTCTAAAAATGGCAATAATAGCGATGATGATAAGTTCTTCAGCGGTACCTTTTAACGGTTCAGATGTAAATAAGGCGATTGAGCATCCGAGGATTTCCGAAGTAATGGATTATTCAGTACCAAAAGATACCAGCGCCCTCGATGTTAAGGATATAGCGGATGCTCAATATGCGCCTGTTGATCAGGCCGCACCGGTAGAAGAGGCCGTTTCTGCCAGGCAGACTGTCAACGGAGACAAGACATATGAACAATGCATGAGAGAAGAGTTTGAACGCATATATGAAGAAATAAACAGGATGCTTAATGAGGTGGTTGATCGTTGTGACAAGTAGTTGTAGTTGCATAGAGTGATATTGTAGTGTTATAATAATCGCCCTATGAGACAAGCATTATCAGCAGCAATCTGGATCTTCGTGGCACTTCTTACCGTACTCTTGTACCTCGCAATGTTGTTCTTCGTAATAGTCCTTTATCCATTTGATAAGAAACGAAAAGTCGCGCATGCGCAGTGTTACTGGTGGAGCGATGCCCTTCTAAAGTTTAATCCGGGCTGGAAGATGGATATTTCCGGGCTCGAAAATATTGACAAGAAGAAAACGTATGTTATAGTAGCTAATCACCAGAGCCTGGCGGACATAATAGTTTTATACCAGATAAAGACGCAGTTTAAATGGGTTGCCAAGGAGAGCCTTTTTAATATACCATTTTTAGGATGGTGCATGTCGCTTGCCAGGCACATAAAGCTGGAGCGGGGCAAGCTTACAAGCATAAAAAAGGTATATCGTGAGGCCGCGGAATGGTTGAGGCAGGATATGTCGGTGTTATTTTTTCCTGAGGGCACCAGAAGCGAAACGGACAGGATGAATGAATTTCAGAACGGCGCGTTCAAACTTGCCATAAAAGAGAAGAGATATGTTCTGCCGATACTTATCAAGGGAACGAGAGACGCCATACCAAAGCATGGCCGGCAATTTGCGGATAAGATGCATTGCACACTAAGGGTGTTGCCGGAGATAGATACGTCGAGATTTGGTCCGGGCGATTTCGAGCTTTTGAGAGATGAAGCGCGTTCAAAAATGGAGGCCGTATCAACGTGATTACATATGATGATTTCAAAAAAGTAGAGTTAAAGATAGCAAAGATCCTTGAAGCCGAAGAGGTTGCCGGAGCGGAGAAACTGTTAAAGCTCCAGATAGATCTGGGTAATTCCGAAAAAAGACAGATCGTAGCCGGTATAAAGAAACAATATCAGGCGAAAGATCTTATTGGCAAGGAGATAGCGGTTATTACAAATCTCGAGCCCCGTATGGTGATGGGGATAGAGAGTAACGGCATGCTTTTGGCCGCGTCCGGGGACGCCGGGCCCGTTATTCTTATACCTGAAAAAGAAGTTCCTCCCGGAAGCGGGATAAAATAGACGGATATTGACGCGCCTGTAACTCACATGGATAGAGTACCTGGCTACGAACCAGGGTGTAGCAGGTTCGATCCCTGCCAGGCGCGCCATTTTAATAGTGATAAAGCACTAATTTATATGTCAAAACTCGACCAATACTACATGTCCGAGGCCTTGAAAGAGGCGCAGAAGGCTTTTGATGCCGATGATGTGCCGGTAGGGGCGGTTATCGTGCACGAGGGGCGGGTTATTGCCAGAGCCCATAATCAGATAAAATTGCTCAAAGACCCTACCGCTCACGCCGAGATGATAGCCATTACGCAGGCGGCCTCCTACCTGGCCAACGAGCGTTTGCTAAATACAACCATGTATGTTACAATTGAACCGTGTTCTATGTGCGCCGGAGCGCTTGTATTGGCTCGCGTAAAAAGGTTGGTTTACGGGGCATGCGACCCCAGGACAGGCGCATGCCATTCGGTCTTTAAGATCACCGATAATAAGCGATTAAATCACAGAATAAAGACTGAAAAAGGTGTATTGGAAAAAGAGTGCGTCTGGATGCTGAAAGAGTTCTTTAAGAAGAAACGGGTTAGATAATCAGTAAAACGGAGAGGTCGCCTAGTGGTCTATGGCGGCGGTTTGCTAAACCGCTATATGGGTAATACCGTATCGAGAGTTCAAATCTCTCCCTCTCCGCCAGTTTTAAGAAGTAAGTTCTTCTCAAAGTAGGAATATGTGGTATAATATCCCTACATACTAAATTTTGATCGAAGGGAGGTGTTAATAAAGATGAAAAAATTATTATTAGTACTTATCGCTCTTATGCTATCCGCTTCGATATCCTTTGCTCAGAATGATACGAAAGTCGTTGAGCCGGTAAAATCGGTGGTCGAGGGCATAGAGGCTGTAAGCGAATTCGTAGGTAAGGTAGTATCGGTTACCGTTGCCGAGCCGGCAAAGGGAGTGACTGAAAGCACGGTAAAAGTCAGCGACGAAATGGGTAATCCCGTATCGTTTACCGTAAGTTCAGCCGCGAAGATCACAGACGCGTCCCTAAACGCTATTACATTAGGCCAGCTTAAGGAGGGCGAGAAGGTAAAAGTAAAAGCTATAAAGACAAAAGAGGGCAAGGGAGAGGCTAAGTCAATAGCTGTTCAGTAATTCTTGCGATTTGATGTACAATATCAAACTGTTAAAGAAAGGGGGCTATTGCGATGAAAAAATTACTAATCGCTTTAATAGCTTTAACATTCGTAGTATCGCTGGCTTATGCCGAACAGGCAGGTCAGGCTGCTAAGAGCACCGAAGAATTGAAGACTTTTGTGGGCAAGATCGTATCGTTAGAATACGCCGATCCTACAAAAGGACTCGACAAGAACAATATGAAGGTTCTTGGCCCGGATGGTAACCCTGTTTCCTTCACGGTTCCGGTCACAGTAACGCTGCTTGACGCCGCGACAAGAGTTGTCACTCTGAATACCTTCAAAGTGGGTGACACTGTAAAGATTGAGCGCGTAAAGGGCGAAGTAAAGTCAGTACAGAAGCAATAATTTCACACTAACGGATTATTCGAGACGGCAGGCATTTCTTTTGAAGTGTCTGCCGTCTTGGTTTAAATAGACTTTGTGCTGTAAATATGGTATTATTGCCCACATGAAGAAGACTTTAAGGATACTGGGGCTGGTATTACTGATAGGGATAGTCTATTCTCTTATCCCCGTCACAGCACTGTATTTAGGGAAAGATGTAAGCGGGCCAACCAATGAACAGATCATCGAAAAGCTGAAAAACAATAAGGGTAATGTATTTTCGTTTATTGTTTTCGGCGACAACCACGCAGGCTTTATATTTAATGACAGCGCTTTCTTAAAAATAATACACAATATAAACAGGGAAAATAGATTCAAGAAGCTGAATATAGACTTTGTGACGAACCTCGGCGATATATCCTTCATTAAAGGCACAGAGTGGGATTACCGTTTATATGACAGGCTGCGCGCAAAAATAAAATGGCCGGTCATAAGCTTGATGGGTAATCATGACGATGAAAAAGGCAGCGACCGCAGGTTTAAAAAATATTTAGGCAAGAAAGAGTTCACCTTTACCGATCGGAACTCATACTTTATAGTTTTGGACAATAATATAACTTCGTTATCGGAAGAGCAGTGCAAGTGGCTCGAAGAGGAGCTGCAAAAATCAGCGTCTTACGCTCACCGTTTCATATTCATGCATAAACAGGCTATGTCATTGTACCAGCAATCGTGGTTCAGGCCGGAATTGGGCAGCTGGTCCTACCGATTCATGAAGTTGTGCGAAAAATACAAGGTGGATATTGTGTTTGCCGGCCATGAACACATGTTCAGAGAGGCAACTTATGGCGGCGTGCGGTATGTAATGTCAGGTGGAGCGGGGATGCTTAACCAGATACCGGAAGCCGATGGCGGATATCTGCATTACCTGGTGGTACGCGTGTATGGCGATTATGTAGATTTCGAAGTGCGCAAGATTTTCCCGCCGCTTTGGGAATATTTCACATACTATATGTGGAAAGAGCTGTTTTATCTTTTGAAGGATGTATTTTGCTAACCCTTAGACGATGCGCATATTAAGAGATTACATATTAAAGGAATTTTTCCACTCGTTTTTGCTCTCAATAGTAGTATTCACATTCGCCTTCCTGATAGGTAACATCATACAGATAGCGAACCTTGTAATAAATAAGGGCGTAAACCTGCTATCGGTGATGCAGCTGTTATTCTTCATGATACCGTGGCTCTTAAGTTTCACATTTCCGATGGCGTCACTTACATCGGTAATACTTACATTCGGGAGATTTTCCAGCGACGGCGAGCTTACCGCGATGAAGGCCAGCGGAATAAGCCTTTACCGCATAGCGTTTCCTATAATAATGGTGGGGGCTATGATAAGCGCCGCGACGTTTATATTAAATGACCAGATATCGTCAAACGCGTCTTACGCGTCGAGAAAAGTCATAAAAGAGATAGGTCTAAAAAACCCGACGGCCTATCTTGAGGCCGGTACTTTTATAAGAGGTTTTGAGAATTATGTAATATTCATATACGATGTTAAAGGGAACAAATTCAAAAATATAAGAATATACCAGCCTCAGGAGGGCAAGCCAACCCGCACCATAGTGGCGGAGTCGGGCGAGATAAACACTTTTCCCGAAAAAAATCTGCTGGAACTGAAACTATTTAACGGCACAAGCGAAGAACCGTCGCCTACGGATCCGGAAAATTTTTACAAATTGAATTTCAGGACCTATTATATGACGATAGACCTTGCTAAGATCCTCAAGAAAGAGAAGATAGACAAAAAAACCCGTGAAATGACGATGAAAGAACTGCGTGTCGAGATCAAAAAAGATATAGCGCAAAAGATAGACCCGATGCCTGTGCTGGTAGAAATGTACAAAAAGATAAATATGTCGATAGCGTCGTTTGTGCTTATACTTATAGGCATTCCTCTTGGCATAAGGGCGCACAGGAGTGAGAAATCCATAGGTTTCGGAATAAGCCTTCTATTATTTGCCATGTACTGGGGGGTGTTTTTGGGCGGTATAGCGATGTCGCTGCGGGGGACGTTACCGCCGTCGATAGGAGTCTCTTTACCCAATTTTGTATTTTTTGTGGTTGGTGTGGTGGTGTTTATATTTACAGCAAGGAGGTAGTATTTATGGGGCAGAAGAGCCGGTATCAGATAAAAAGTCAGCAGAGGCTTGTTAGGAAGAAAGCGCGGAAAAAACTTGCCGCTAAAGGCGCGAATCTCGCGGAATATTATTATGGAAAGTATTATTTAAAGCCGGAGTCTTCGGGGGCATAACATGGTAGATATTCACGATATAGTTATAGTGGGCGGCGGGCCCGCGGGCCTTACCGCCGGTATTTACGCTTCACGCGCCCGCATGAATACGCTTCTACTGGAAAAGATCGCCTGCGGCGGGCAGATATTGACAGCCGATGTAATAGAAAATTTTCCCGGGTTCCCCTGCGGTACGAATGGGCCGGACCTGGCGGACTTTATGCTGAAGCAGGCCGAGCATTTTGGCCTTGTGATCTCTACGCGTGAAGTTGCCAAGATATTACCAAAAAGCAGCCAATCCGACCCTTTCCTGATAAAGACGGTCGAAGGCGATGACATAAAGGCTCTTTCTGTAATAATATCCACCGGAGCTGACTGGAACGCTTTGGGCGTGCCGGGTGAGGATAAACTAAGGGGTAGGGGAGTTTCATACTGCGCGACATGCGATGGGCCGCTTTTTAGGAACAAAGAAGTAGTCGTTGTGGGCGGAGGAGATACCGCGCTGGGCGAGGCGATATATCTGACGCGTTTTGCCAGTAAAGTTACCGTTATACACAGGCGCGACGCTTTAAGGGCAACGCGCATATTGCAGGAAAGAGCGTTTGCCAATAAAAAAATGGAGCTTTGCCTAAAGTCGGTTGTTACCGAAATAGTGGGGACCAGCCGTGTCGAAGGCGTAAAAGTTAAAAATACGGCGACTTCCGAAGAAAAAACCATTAGGACTGACGGTGTATTCGTGCTTATAGGCCTTTCACCAAATTCAGGCATGTTTAAGGATCTGCTGAAGCTGGACGAAAAAGGCTATATCATATCAGACGAAGATATGAAGACTTCCATAGATGGTATATTTGCGTGCGGGGATGTCAGGAGCAAGCCATTAAGGCAGGTTGTTACGGCCACGGGAGAAGGCGCAACCGCCGCGGTCAGCGCCCAGCATTACGTCGAGAAGCTAAAAGGAACCGATTATAAATAGCCTTGACGTCCGTCGTATTTCATGATAATTTATAACCCCTGTGCCGAGGTAGCTCAGTGGTAGAGCGCTGCGCTGAAAACGCAGGCGTGGGCAGTCCGATTCTGCCCCTCGGCACCATTTTTTCTTCTATTAACCCGCCAACTATTTTGAAAAACTATGCAAGATAAGATAATTCAGTTAAGAAAAGGTAAAAAAGGCAGGCTCAAACCCGGCCATCCCTGGATATTCAAGGGCCAAATACTTAAGCTGACCTCATCCGTGAGGCCCGGCGATATCGTCACGGTAATAAGCAGCGAAGATGACTTTATAGGCCGCGGCTATTATAACCCCGCTTCCGACATATCTATACGACTGCTAACATTTAACGAAGAGCCCGTAGACAGCGCCCTTATACACAGAAAAATAAAAGAAGCGGTAGAAAAGAGGGAATTTCTAAAAGAAATAACGAACGCAAAGAGGCTTGTGTTCAGTGAGGCAGACGCGATCCCCGGACTGATAGTCGATCTTTATAATGATACGCTTGTCATCCAAATCTATACGCTTGGGATGGAAAAACTGAGAGAAGAGGCCTTGAGCGCTCTTAAGGACGTGGTAGGTCCAAAATATATATATGAGAAAAGTGATTCACCTTTCAGGAGGATAGAAAAATTGAAATCGGTTAAATGCTGGGTGGGCACTCCGGGGCCCGCCGAAGTCGAAATCGACGAAGCCAAGGTGAAGTTTATAGTCGATATAGAAAAAGGGCACAAGACGGGTTTTTATCTGGACCAGAGGCGGTCAAGGCTCGCTTTGCGCGCGATAGCAAAAGGTAAAAAAGTCCTGGACCTATTCTGTTATACCGGCGGGTTTTCCATAAATGCCGCTCTGGGCGGAGCAAAAAAGGTTCTCGGCATAGACGTAAAGTCCGACTGGCTTGATTTAGCCCGCAGGAACGCCGCTCTAAACAATGTTTCCGGCGCGATCGACCTGCAGGCCAGCGACGCTTTCAACGCTATTAAAAACATCTGTAATTCCGGTGAAAAATTTGATATCATAGTAGTTGATCCTCCATCATTCTTAAGGAGCAAAAAGGATCTTATAACCGCAGCTAAAGGCTACAAGGAGATAAATACGCTTGCGTTCAAAAGCCTGGCTGACGACGGGGTCTTGTGCACGTTCTCCTGTTCGCACAATATGCCGAATAAGATGTTTTCCGATATAGTAAAAGACGCGGCGGCCTGCGGCGGGAAAAAATTCGTTATATTAAAAAGGTGCAGGCAGGACAAGGATCACCCGATATCCAGAGAAATTCCGGAAACAGAATACTTAAAAGGATATTTCTTAAAGACGGTGCAATGAGCGAAGTAAAAGATAAAAAACGAAATAGCGGTGTCAGTAACGCGTTCAAGCTGTCTATGGTCGTGTTGCTTTTCGCGCTTACATTCATAAGACTTGCCTGCGCGCTGTATTTTCCATCCATAGAAATAATTTCAGATAAAATTCTCCTGGCGATAACATTATTTATAGTTGTATATTTATGGGTAAAAGAAGTAAGGGATTACCATCGCCTGCTTAGGCTGCACAAAAATTTGCAGATTACCAACGAACAATTAAAGGCTTCCGAAATCGACACCATAGCCGCGCTGATAAAAGCCGAAGAAGAAAAAGACGGGTATACCCGCGGCCACTCCGATAGAGTGACTAAAATTTCACTGGCGATAGCCCAAGAGATGAATCTTGATAACGAGAAGAAGAGACTTATCGAACGCGCGGGCATACTGCACGATATAGGCAAGATAGGGATATGTGATTCGATACTGTGTAAAAAAGAAAAGCTGACAGACGAAGAATGGCTCGTTATAAAGAGCCATCCGGATAAGGGCGACAAGATTCTGGAGCCGTTAAAATTTCTGCCCACCGAAAGGGATATAATCTTAAGCCACCACGAACGCTATGACGGGAAAGGCTATCCGCGCGGGCTTAAAGGCAGCCAGATACGCATAGAGGCGCTCATATTAGCGGTAGCCGACGCTTTTGACGCGATGAATTCCGCGCGTTCTTATAGACAGCCGCTTAGCAAAGAAGTTATAACGTCAGAATTGGAAAAATCGCGGGGCACACAACATTCGGCGGAAGTTGTTGACTATTTTTTAAGACTGCTTAAGAAAAGGCCGGAACTCTGGGAGAGGCAATGAAAAGAAGAATAGGTGAAATTTTAATGGCGAACGGCCTGATAACGAGGAAGATCCTTGACGAGGCGCTTGCTTATCAACAGGCCCACGGAGGCAATATAACCCAATACCTGATAGCTCATGGCCATATAAAAGAGGAAGAACTTGCCAAGTGTATTTCAATTCAATTCGGATATCCGTACCTGCCGCTAAGGGCCTATGAGATACCCGCGAGTATCGCGAAGATAGTACCCGTGGCTATAGTAAAAAAATACTGGCTCATACCGGTAGATAAGATTCAAAATATTATAACGCTTGTCATGGCCGATCCGTTCGACGAGGACGCGCTAAACGAGGTTGAGAAGGCTACCGGGTGCAAGGTGCAGCCGTTTGTGGGCATACTGTCGGATATACTTAAGGCGATAGAAAAATATTACGGTATAAATGTCGGATATGAAGACCTGAAAAAAACCAGGGAAAAAGCCCCGCTTTTTATCGCCGAGGAAAAGTATGCCGGTGTCGAACGCAGAAGATCTCTAAGGTTACGCGCGAAGATAGCCGTGCATTTCCCGCTTCAGAATGAATATAAAAAATCCGAGACAAAAGATGTGAGCATGCATGGATTTTTGTTTGAGTCATCCAACGCGCTTCCGATAGGATCTGTGCTGGTAATGGATGTAGAGCTTCCAAAGGATATAAATCCTTATCCGATACCCGCTATTGTAAAGGTGGCCAGAACCATAGAATTGCCAAACAAAGGTTTTGATGTAGGCGTCGAGATAATCAGGATAGCCAAGGAAGATCTGGAAAAGATTATGAACTACGCTTTGTCGCAGCAAACCGCGCAAAGATAGTTTATTCAATAGATGTTTTATAAATTATACCAAAAAATCAGGTTATTTTTACTATACCTATCCGGCCACAAAAGACAAGTTGCGGCGGCTGTGATAGAAAAAAATTCTAAGATACTCATTGCCAAAAGAAGAAGCGGTGACACTCTCGGCGGGAAATGGGAATTCCCCGGAGGAAAGATAGAGCCGGGCGAGACACCGGAAGAATGCCTGACAAGAGAGCTAAAAGAAGAGTTTGATGTAGAGACAGAGGTGGAAGGCTTTTTGTTATCCACGACATTCAGATATTTTCTGATTCCCATAGAATTGCTGGCATACAAAGTTAAGCATATATCAGGCGAGTTTAAAGCGAATGAACACGACGAGATAATGTGGGTATCCCCAAACGAATTCGATAGTTATGATCTTGTCAACGCGGATAAGCCCATAGCCAAAGTAATATTAGAAGCCAAAAATACGGGATATAAAACATAAAAATAGGAGTGAAGAATATGTGGTACTTTATTATAATCATATCGGTGCTTTATGTGGGTTTCTTTATTTGGGCTACCATAGATTACAGGAAGAAAGAAAAAGTCCAGGAAAAAGATACGGATAAGTCTGTCTGCCGTTCCGAAAACTCTCTGGATGAGTATGGCAAGAAGATGAATACCTCGGAAACCCCCGAATGCCCGGAGCCGGAAGAATGACGAAGATCAGGCATTTAGCGCATAAAAAAGGTTTTACCCTTGTAGAAGTGCTGATAGCGGCTCTTATAATGGGAATAGGCCTTATTAGTGTTGGGGCCGCTATCTATGAACAATTCTCTTTTGTTGGCCAAATAAGGGAGAGGGTCATCGCGGACATGGCCGCCCAGGAAGAGATCGAATATATTAGAGGGCTGCCGTTCAATACCATTATAAATTCTAATACAGCTTTCCCTAATCCTTCAAGCTTCAGTTCATTATTAAACAATAACAATCCAAGCGTTGCCGTAGCGGTAGACAATTACCTAAGTGATCCTTCAAATAATATTCGCAGGGTTTCCGTTACTGTAAGCTGGGATTCCTTTATGGGCAGTAGATTACAAACAAACCTCGTTACTTTAGTAACGCGTAACGGTATTGACAGACAATGATGTATATGGACCGGAAGAATAAAGGTTTCACGATAGCCGAGATGCAGATAGCGTTGTTCGTGGCTACTATCATACTGATAGCCGCAATCTCTCTTTATATATTTTATTGGCGAGGATTTGTTACGGGCAATACCGTTTTGGATATCTATTCTAATTCAAGGATGGCGATGGGGTGGATAGCAAAAGATGTCAGATCGGCCGCGGAGATATTGCCGCAATCCACAATTGTGTCGGGGCGCACAACTTCCGATAGCTGTATTGTTCTACAGGTACCGTCTATTGCCAATACCGGCGGCAGCGCCAGTGTTATACCGTCACAATTTGATGAAATTGTTTATATAGTGCAAGACGGCAACCTGCAGCGTATCGTAACTCCGTACACAGCAGGGCTTACACCAAGCGTCAGGCCGCCTGAAAACCGCGCCGTAGCTCGTTATTGTAATTTGGTAACCTTTTACAAAGTAGATACCTCCACCGGTACATGGACGCCTTTATCAGGCTTTTTGGGCAGCGGCGGGAATTTATCCACCATTAACAATATGGGCGTATCTTTGCCAATAAATGAGACTACCCTCTCTTTAAGCGGTGTAGAGACACAAAACTATTCGATAACCCCGACCATGGTATTAAGATTGCGGAATAAATAGGCGAGAAAGAGGTATAAAGTTTATGCGTAGTAAAAAAAATAAAGGCGTTGTGCTGATTACGACCATTTTGATCGCGTCTATCCTAATAATAATCGCTATACCGTATATATCAAGAGTCGCTTCGGAATATAGGCTGATGTCAAAAATGTATAAATCAACTCTTGCTCTTAATTTAGCCGAAGCGGGTATAGAGCGGGCCATCTGGGAAATATGTTATAACAATAGCGATTTTTCGGGATGGGTGTATTCAAACGAGGCCAATATTCAAACATGGGCTATTTCAAACGCAGCGTTTAAAAACACAGCCGGCAAAACAGTCGGTTATTATGATCTTGCAGTTTCGCTTCCCGTAGGGACAACAACGCGGACAATTGTGTCCACAGCTTATGTGCCGGGTAAAAGTTCTCCGGACGCGACAAAAAAGATCACGGTCAATTATGCCGGGGGCCAGTATCATTTTACGAACGCGATTGCAGCCGCCGGTTCTAATCCAAGTATTACGGTAAGCGGCAATGTAATAGTGGATAGTTATGATTCTTCGGTCGGGCCTTATGGCAACCCGAATCAGACTAACACCAGGCAGGGTAATATACAAACCAACGGCCCCATAAACCTGACCGGTAACGCATATATATACGGTAATGCGAACCCCGGGCCAAGCTATCCATTCTCGGGCAATCCTCCGGTGTCCGGTTCTTATGCAACTTTGTCAGCTCCTATCAGTGTTAATCCCATACCTGCCGCGACTGTTAACGCCGCGCGAACGACTAATAATAACAGCAATATTACCGTTACAAGCGATGGAAACACAACGGCCTATGCCGGCGGGGATGTTCTTAGCGTAAGCAGTAACGATATTTTGACACTCGCGGGCGGCACATACTATTTTACTTCGATGAGTGTGTCCGGTAACGCCCAGATCAGCGTCAGCGGATCATCTATAATATACGTGGATGGCGGCAACGTATCAGTATCCGGCAACGGGATTGTTAACAGTGGCACGCCGTTAAATCTGGCATTATATTCTACAGGCAATAATGTTACACTGTCCGGCAATTCGGCATATATCGGGACGGTATATGCGCCCGATGCTACTGTGCGGGTAAGCGGTAATGACAACTTTTATGGAGCTATTGTTTGCGGCAGCAGCGTTGATACAGGTAACGCGTCCATTCATTTTGATTTAGCGCTGATAAACGCGCCTCAAGTCGTCGATAATGATAGAATTATTTCCTGGCTCGAAGAGTAGACGCCCTATCCTATAAGCACCAAACCTCTCCCGGCGTTCTTACCACTCGATATAAGCAACTATCTCCGCTAAAAATCGTTGTAAGTTTATACTACAATCGTCGTAATGGTTTTACCTCTTAATGCGAGGTGATCCCTAATCAATTCATGGAAATGTCCAGTGATAGGAAATGTCCACTAAACAGAGGACATTTAGATGCAGTGGACATTTAATACAACCTATCTGATCTATACCATCGGACAGTTGTTCTATTTCATAGAACAGGCAGCATTTCCCTCTTTAAGAAAAACCTTGACATCAATGTTCACTAATGGTATATTGTTCAGTAATTAGTGAACATTAAAAAGGAGTGAACATTATGAATGGCCATACAAATGGAACGAATATTTTTGCTGATAAGGCGACTTTCATTCTAAGGAAGATGCTGTCTAATCCCGAAAAGAAGTGGGTTACGCGCGACTTTATGGGTGATGACGGGGTAAGCCTTGGAATGGCGCAGGGAGTGCTTGAAACGATGGCGAAGAAGGGCTACATCGAGCGGGTCAAGCGCGGTCCCGATAGCTATGCGCTTCTTACGAATAAAAACGAACTCATTAGCGATTGGGTATCGGAGTATCGGTTTGACCTAAACGAAGTCGATGTTTATTATTCCCCTGATAAGAATATTCTATTGAAGCTTAAGGATTATCTGAAAGATAAACAATACGCGCTCACTCTTCATTCGGGCGCTAACCTGATAACATCTTTTGTGGTTACAGATCAAATCGATCTGTATTTTAAGCCGGAAAACTGGAAGAAAGAGATCCTTGAGTTGCGACAACAGCTTGACTTAAAGGAGCTTGTAAGAGGCGGTAATGTCCGCATTATTTGCCCCGCGTACAAAAATAGCGTATTTTATGGGGCCCGGACAATAAAGGGATGCAAAGTTGTTTCCGGTCTACAGCTTTACCTTGATCTCTACAATTTTAAACCTCGTGGCCGCGAGCACGCGGAATATCTGAAAAAAGCATTGGAAGAGAAGGGGAAGAGCTTGTATGAATCTTGAGAAAATCGAAGCCGTATTTTTTAGTGTGCTTGAAGATATCAGCGGTTATCTTCCGGATCTCACGCTTGTCGGAGGATGGATGCCGTACATCTATTCAAATTTTCTTTGGAAAACATCCGTAAAAAATCCAGTAACCACGGTTGATATTGATTTTGGCGTGGATCAATCCGTTACCGGAGATTATTCAAAGACAATTTTTGAAACGCTTTCCCCTTTGGATTACAAAGAGCGTCATTTTAAGATGGATAGGCCGTTTCCTGTAGTGCTCTATAAAGAAAAGGTTCCGGTAGAGTTTATTACTTATCCTACCGTCGATATTAAAGCGATCGAGAAGATGGTGGGTCAGCAAATACAGATAAACAAGATCGATAAATTTGATTTTCTATTAAAACACCGGATCTCGATAAACGTTCAGGGTAAGCAAAAGAACAAAAGCTATCTTATCAATTGCCCAAGCCCATCGGCTTTTTTGTATCACAAGGGAGCGACTTTTATTTATAGGGAGAACGAAGAGAAGCGGGCTAAGGATTTGTACTACATGTACTTCATCTTGCGGTACGCGCCTGACATCGATGCTATTTTGAAGGAAGTATCCCAGTACAGAGAAAAAGGGCATTTAATGGATGTGCCGGATAATATAAATAAGTTCTTCGAAAGAGTTTCAAGTCAAGGGTGCCTTTTGATAGAAGAGGAAAACGGCCCCGATGAATACATTCATGATGTTCGGCAGGACATATTTGATAGATTTAATGGGCTGAAGGAAGCATTAAAAGGGATCGGCAAGTGAAGACCTACGCTGTCGGCGATATTCATGGCGCCTACAAGGCATTGATACAGTGTTTTAATACTAAGAAATACTGGCAGTCGGATTTGTCGCCGGAATTATATGGCGGGACACTGGACAGATTATAAGGGCCAAGTCGCGAGAGTTGATGATTTATTTTGGACCTCAAATTACATGAAAAAAGCCATAATCGTTAATGATAAAATGCAGAAGAATTTCCGCTATTATCTGACAGAGCCTGCCGGTAAAAATTTCCACCCGGAATTTAAGCCGGAGCTCACCCCGAAAGAAATGCTGGAGATGGGAGTCTTTGGCGGGAAATACATGACCGATTGTGGAAAGGAATTTCCCGGATCATGGTACAAAAAAGCAAAGCTATGTCCCGAAAAACATGACGCAAACTTAAATTATTTCGGCATAAACGCGAGCCAGCCTCTTTCTATTTGGAGAAAGAAAGGATGGATATATCCGGATGATCCCCGCGGATGGTTCCAGTGGTATTGCCGTTATTATATGGGGCGGCGCCTTCCGGGAGAGGATGAGCGCCAGATAAAGAGATGGAAGGCGATAAAAAGACATATCGCTCAAGTTAAGAAAAACTGTAAGAAACAAGACGCCGCCTGCAGGCCTAGGCAACGGCAGGCAATCCTTCATTGGGCGTATGACAGTAGAACATTATAAAGGAGCTAAAGGATATGAGTAAAAAAGACAAAAAGATCATTCTTATAGCCCAGCGCAACCCTCAGGCCGCCTTCAGCGCGTTGGACGGACCAGGAGCCGGGATGGGGCGAAGAAGATCACCTGATGAATGAGTAGAGATTTTTGGGAAAATCTGCTATAATCTCGTGAAACACGCTGGCGTAGCTCAGTTGGTAGAGCAGCGGTTTCGTAATGGAAACAGGGCAGTTTTCGTAACCCATTGATATTGTTGCAACTGCGTTATTTCACTGTGAGTTACGTCGCAATTCGAGTTGTAGCAATCTGGACGAATCTGTGTCATTCTGGCTATGTTTTTATCACAAATTTAGCACAACGACCCCGCGTCGTCATTGCGAGGCCCGAAGGGCCGAAGCAATCTCAATCGCGGTGTAATGATCGCAGTAGCCGACGTTTTAACGTCGGCTACGTCTGTATAGATGCATAGAAGTGGGGTTATTTGCGTCCACGTCGCGTCTGGCGGGCATGATCAGGTCAGTCTATGCTTACGGGTCCTTGGAAGGGGGGTCGGGGTGCGGGTCGGGCGAGGCGCAGGTTGTCAGTGATTTCAGGTTTGAAAAAGCGTGTCCATGTCAATTCATCTAAGGACACACTATCAGCATAGGTGATTTGGGACGTCCTTTCCGTCGGAGAATGGCAATATTTTGCGTCAAAAATTATCATCGCCGGGAGGGCCAAAACAGCCGTTTTTAGGGACATTTTGCTGATTTTTAAGAAATTTTTTATTACAAGTTTGTTATCATTTGTAACAAAGCGTATAGGTGATTTATGGAAAACGGTTACTACGAGACATATACAGTGCGAGAGATCGCCAAGCAGTTTAAAGTCCATCCCTACACTGTCCGAAGACTGGCAAGGCGGAAGAAGATCCCCGCCTTTCGATTCGGCGGCCAGTGGAGATTTCATAAACTCGACATCGAGCGATGGGCAGCGTCCTACCCCATAAGTATCAAACCTCTGCCGGTGTTCTCACCACTCGATATAAGCAGCCATGTTCGCTAAAAATAGATTAATGTTCACTCAGCCCTTAATGTTCACTAAACAGTGAACATTAGGGTGTGGGCGTCTTGTCGCAAAAACTGTATACTTTTTGCGACATAAATTAAGGCCATGTCCCGCTATCTTTAATTCTGCATGAATGTTACATATAATGTAATAAAAACGACAGGAGATTTTCGTTGACTTACCCTGTGATTCGTGCTATAAAGTGCAATAACAGCAATGGAGGATAAAATGTCAAAGATAGGAGCCTCACACATGGATATCGTAAAAAAATTAGAGCTGTATCGCTTGGAGAATAAGATTACCCAGCAGGCATTGGCTAAAGAGCTTGACGTAGCCTTTTCTACTGTCAGTAGGTGGTTTAACGGCAAGACAGTTCCCAGCAAAATTCAGCAGTATCATGTAGAAAAGTATCTGAGGAAGAAGGTGGGAGTATGAAATTCACAGAAAGCGAAATCGTAGAGCTCAAAACATCGACATCAGAGCTCAAAGAGGCGATCATTTCATTGGGGGCCATGTTGAACAAGCATGGCAAGGGCACAGTTTATTTCGGCATCGGTGATAATGGTGCCGTTTTGGGACAACAGATCGGCAAATCAACCATAAAAGATGTTTCAAAAGCCATCAGTGATTGGATTGAACCCAAGGTTTATCCTGATATTCAGGCCAAGAAAATACAAGGCAAGGACTGTATTGTTGTTAAAGCCAGCGGACATGATGTCGTGTATTCGGCCCGCGGACGATACTATTTACGGATGGGAGAGGAAGATAAGAAACTTTCGGTTGATGAACTAAGGCATCTGGTTGAAAAGAAAAATAACTATGCCTATTCATGGGGTGCTGAGCTTTCTAATTTTTCACTATCAAAGGTTAGCGTTGCGACGGTTAAGAAGTTTGTTGAGAAAGGCCGCAAGGCCGGACGTATTGAATACGCTTATGATTCGGCGCATAACGTCCTTAATAAAATTCACCTACTCAAGGGTAAAAGATTGCTTAACGCGGGTCGGGCGCTATTTTGTGAAGACAGTGGTGTTGAAGTTCAAGCGGCTGTCTTTGCCGGTAAAGATAAAACGACATTCGTCGATATTCAGAGTTTTCGCGGGCCTCTTTTTAGTTTGATCGAACGGTGCGAAGTTTACGCCAAAGAACACATTAACTGGCGCGCTGATCTTTCCGGTAGCACAAGGGTGGAAATCCCGGAGGTTCCCGTCCGTGCTATGAAGGAAGCTATTATCAATTCCCTTTGCCACAGAGATTTTTATAATCCTAAAACGAACGAGATCGCTATTTATCGAGATAGGATCGAAATTTATAACCCCGGCCAGTTTCCTTTTGACCATGATCCGGACGAGTTCATCGCAGGTCATGGTAAAAGCTATCCCAGAAACCCACTGATTGCGGAAGCTTTTTATCTGGCTAAGGATATTGAGCGGTGGGGGTCAGGCTTGCGGCGTATCAAGGAAGAATGCGATGCCGCGGGTGTGAAGGTTGCCTTCGAGAAGGTATCTACCGGCTTTCAGGTGACGTTTTATCGGTCAGAAGCCGACACTACCCCTCAAAAGGGCGGAGAAACTGGGGAAAAAACTAGGGTAGAAACTAGGGTAGAAACTAGGGTAGAAATAATCAAAATTATGAAAGAAAATCCTCGCGTTACAGTAGGAGATATTGCGAAGGCGACGGGATTGACCATAAAAGGCGTTGAGTGGAACATCAAGGATCTTAAGCAGAAAGGCTTGATTAAGCGTATCGGACCTAATAAGGGCGGCCATTGGGAAGTGGTGACGCAATAATGATTCTCGTCCTCGCAGGGAATAAAGATGAATTCGAAAAGTTTTTGGAGAACCACGAGCCTAAAAACATTTTTAGATTTATCAGCAATGATTCGGATTATGCAGGGCATAAGAAATGCGATCTACTTCGTATCGGGTCTTACGAAGACAATCCATTGTGGAAAGACATGGATAAGCGGAAAATGTTAAATAAATATTGCTGTTCGAACGAAATTGACATAAATGATGCTTATTTGCGTAGATAATGCGCAATTAGTGCACGATTAGTTAATGAGCCATAAATGAGCCAAATGCGCCAAAGGGGCGCTAATGGGGCGAAAGGGGCAGTAAGGTTCGATTGCACGATTTGGACGAATAGTGCACGATTGGCCTAAGGGGACATAAAGGGGACAAATGAGCAGGGTTTTATTATGAACTATTGGTGGACATCAGATTATCACTTTTCGCATTTTAATATCATTCGCTATTGCAAGAGGCCTTTTGAGACGGCTGAAGAAATGAATGAAACGATCATCCGCAAGCATAATGAGCGGGTTAAGCCGGACGATACAGTTTTCTTTCTGGGCGACTTCATCTTTAAAGGTGGGAAAGAAGGTGGTGTAGAGAAATACCGGCAGTTCGAAAAGAGGCTGAATGGTAAGTTTATTTTCATCAAAGGCAACCACGACCGGCATAACAGCCTCAATACGATTATCTCGAAGATGTATATTCATTATGGCTCTAAGGATATTTGCATGACGCACCGGGCCGAGGACGCGGACCCGAATGTGCCATGGAATTTCTGCGGGCACGTTCATGAGAAGTATAAGGTGAAACGTTTGAACGAGAATTCCATAATAGTGAACCTTTGTGTTGAGGTGTGGGATTATTATCCGGTCGCGTTTAAACAGATCAGTTCCGTGATTGCAACATTCATAAAGGAAGAGAAAAATGGTGTGTCGCAGGATCAGATATAAATTGGAGTAGATTTTATGGATACAAAAATAATGAGGAGTATTTCTTATGCCAATGATTAAATGTACTGATGAACAAGCTCATTTAATAGAATTGTGTTTGGAAACCATGTGCAGAGCTACCATGGGTCAACTAAGGCATGTTATCGAATCTATGGAGCAGATTAGAGGAAAATTATTTGAGGTGAAATGTCCGGATGGAGAAGTGCGAAGTTTTTATTCTCTTGGAAGCTATATAGAATAAATGATAAAACCCATCCTTTTTCCGGAGTTATCCTCTAATGAAAGTTATGGAGTTGGGCAGAAGGCCATTGGGAAAGGGCAGGTATTGTACGAAATGGAAAAGGTTTTGCAAAATTACCGTGCCAAAAAGGACAATCATCCTAAAAATTCAGTTACTTGGCATGAGCCTTTACACTACAGTAAAAAACCATTGATTGAGGTTATGAAATTACAGAATGAGATGAAGCAGGTTAAGAAGAAGAAAATGGTTCAAAGGGCTCACAATGCGTTCAAAAGGGGCCCGGCGAGCGTAGTTAAACGAAAGGGTTATCGTAAATTGAAGGGCAACCATTAAGGATTTCTTAATAGTTCAAATTAGCCAATAACCTGTTGGCCAAATGGAAGCAAGGCAAGAGATAATATGCGTTACTTGTTCTATATCAAAACAAGTAAAACTTAACAAGTTGATTTACATAGAGTTACAGCATTTTTACTTGGTTTTTCGTTGAAGTGAAGAACATAGAAGAGAAGAATGGCAAAAGAAGCATTGGAGTTATGGCAGGCCCTACCGACGGATACAAGATGCATGCTTTTGAGCAACGTCTGGTGCGGTGAGTGCCGGAAGGCGGTGACCATTGTCGATTATCATGCGGAGTTAAAGGGCGTAGTGGTCCTGCAGGGCTTCTGCGGCACCTGCGGGCATAAGGTAGCTCGGGTCATCGACGATCTGGCCCCGGCTCCAAAGAGGACGAAGCAAGGCAATAAGAGAAAATACAGAAAATATTAGATGCTTACAGAAAGGGCCAGGCATGGCAAAAAATAAGAATACAAATGGTGATTTGAACTTTGAGCCGAAGCTGTGGCAGACGGCTGATAAGATGCGTAATAACATGGACGCTGCCGAATATAAGCATGTGGTGTTAGGGCTTATCTTCCTTAAATATATATCAGATGCCTTCAGTGAGCTTTATCAGAAATTAGCTGGTACCAAAGGCGCGGACGCTGAGGATCCGGACGAATACAGGGCCGAAAACGTATTCTACGTCCCAAAAAAGGCCCGATGGGATTATCTGCAGAAAAACGCGAAACAGCCCACCATTGGCAAGTTTATTGATGATGCAATGGATGAAATCGAGAAGGATAACTCCACCCTGAAAGGCGTTCTTCCTAAAAACTATGCCCGGCCGGCCCTTGATAAACAGCGTCTCGGAGAACTCATCGACCTTATTGGGACAATTGGCCTTGGTGACAAAGAAAATCGAAGCAAGGACATCTTGGGCCGTGTATATGAGTATTTCCTGGGCCAATTTGCGGATGCGGAGGGCAAGAAAGGCGGACAATTCTATACTCCGCGCAGTATAGTGCGCTTGCTTGTCGAAATGCTCGAGCCATATAAAGGTCGGGTATTTGATCCATGCTGCGGATCGGGCGGCATGTTCGTCCAAGGCGAGAAATTTGTGCAGATACATGGTGGCCGAATTGGCGATATTGCCGTATATGGACAGGAATCAAACCAAACAACATGGCGTCTTTGCAAAATGAATCTTGCTATTCGTGGTATCGATGCCAACATCGCATGGAACAACGAAGGCAGCTTCTTAAATGACGCTCACAAGGACCTTAAGGCCGACTTTGTCATCGCTAACCCTCCGTTTAACGACAGCGACTGGAAGGGCGAACTTTTACGCGAAGATATTCGCTGGAAATATGGGACGCCACCTATGGGCAATGCAAACTTTGCATGGGTTCAACACTTCATTCATCATCTTTCACCCACAGGGCTGGCTGGCTTTGTCTTGGCTAATGGCGCTATGTCGTCTAACGCTTCAGGTGAAGGCGATATCAGAAAAAGTATCATAGAAGCAGATATCGTGGATTGTATGGTGGCCCTACCCTCACAGCTTTTCTATAACACTATGATACCGGCATGTCTTTGGTTTATCGTGCGTGATAAGAAAAATCACAAATTCAGAGATCGACGCGGTGAAACACTTTTTATCGACGCTCGCAATATGGGCGCCATGATCGACCGCAGGCACCGCGAACTTACGGACGACGATATTACCAAGGTCGTTGGCACATATCATGCTTGGCGTAGCAAGGGTGGTAAATATAAGGATATAGCCGGATTCTGCAAATCAGCGAAACTATCAGAAATTCAAAAGCATGGCCACATTCTCACCCCGGGCCGTTATGTGGGGGCTGCTGAGGTTGCGGAGGACGATGAGGTATTTGAAAATAAGATGAAGCGTCTCACGGGTGAGTTGTCAGAGCAGTTTAAACAATCGGATAAGCTTGAGGCAGAGATCAAAAAGAATCTCAAAGGCTTAGGATATGAAATTTGAAAGCTAGAGAATATTATTCCGATAGTAAAAATGGCGGTTTTTATGTATGCATATAATTTTAAACCGAAACAGAAAGCGATAAATTTTAAAGAAATTTTTGTTGTAATGCCATTCGGAAGCAAATACGACGATATTTATGAGAAATTGATTGTGCCAGCAACTGAAAAAGCGAATGGCATACTGTCTTATAGTGGTAGTCAGCGGTTGCTTCCCTACAGATCCAAAGATGATATACGAACAACTTCTGGCTGGATTAATGTATTAGAGCATTTATTAACGGCGCAAATAGTTCTCGGGGTCCTTACTGATAATAATCCTAATGTGTTTTATGAGCTGGGGATAGCGCACGCTACAGAACCAATTACTCGTCAAATCCTCGTAGCGCCGAAACAATATGAGCGGCAATTTGATTTAAAAGATCTTATTTACTACGAGTATGAAGATGAGCTTGATAAAAGTATTGACCCATTGGCTAGTCGAATAGCAGACGCTATCAAAAGCTACAACATTGATGAGGAAAAAAAGATTAACCAAGCACGAATGCTCATCGGTCCTTATGAATTTGAGGTGCTGATGACGCAGGGAAGCAAAAGGAACTTTGTATTGCATACATCAGTAAAAGGCCGTGAAGACTACGAGAAAGAACTTTTGGCAAGGTTGGGCGAAGAACATTTAAAAGGAGCGTTTGAAAGGCATGTTCCTGCAATAGCCAATCTTTGTAGCCACGGGTTTCTTGGCCTTCACACATCTTCCGAACGAAAGGACGATAAAACCGTTGTTCATTTTTCTTATCATTGGACAGAGTTAGGCAATAGCTTACTTTATTTTATGAAATTAATACCGATTGAGGAATTGAGAGCTAGGCGCGATGGAATGCCAGCATATTTTGATTAAATCTATGAACAAAAATTTCAAACAAACAAAACTTTGTGAAACTCCTGAAGGGTGGGATATCCAAGCCATTGCGGATTTACCCATTGAGATTATTGATGGTGATCGAGGGCTAAATTATCCTAAGAAAGATGAATTTAAAAAACAGGGGTTTTGTCTATTTCTTAGTACTAAAAATGTCCCAGGAGAACATTTTGATTTTACCGAAGCTGATTTTATTAACGAGGAACGGGATCGTCTCTTACGAAAAGGTAAATTAAAAAAAGAAGATATTGTCCTTACAACGCGTGGCACAGTAGGTAATATTGCGTATTATCATGAACAAATTCCTTACGAACACATTCGTATAAATTCTGGAATGGTTATAATTCGCAATATGGGAGACAAATTTGATACGGGTTATCTATGCCATCTTTTGAAAAGCCCTATAGTGAAACAGCAATACCTTAGCTTTGCTACTGGATCGGCACAACCACAGTTGCCGATCAGGGATATTAACAAAATTAGACTAACAGTACCTTCTATTTTAGAACAGCGTGCCATTGCCAAAATCCTTTCTGACCTTGATGATAAAATAGAACTCAATCACCGGATGAACAAAACCCTCGAATCCATCGTGCAGGCGACTTTTAAGCGGTGGTTTGTAGATTTTGAATTTCCAGATGAACATGGTAATCCATATAAAACATCTGGTGGAAAGATGACTGACTCTGATCTCGATGAGATCCCTGATGGATGGACTGTTAAGGAAATATCTGATTGCGGAGAAATTGTATGTGGAAAAACACCTCCGACGGTTGACAAAGACAATTATGGCAATGATTTATTCTTTATAACCATACCAGATATGCGCGGGCAAGCGTTTGTAATAAAAACGGAACGAAAACTCTCTAAAAAAGGAGCTTCGACGCAAAATAAAAAAGAATTGCCGGCTCTAACTATTTGCGTAAGTTGCATTGCGACCCCCGGCCTAGTTTCCTTGACCAGCGCCCCCAGCCACACAAACCAACAAATTAACAGCATTGTTTGTAATAAAAATATTAGCCCATTTTTTATGTACTACACAATGCTTTATAAGAGTGAAGAAATAAAGACTATGGGCCTTGGTGGTACCGCAACGCTAAATCTTAATACGGGAAATTTTGCGCGCATTAAAATAGTCGTACCGGAAAAGACAATCACGGACGCTTTTCATAAAACAGCAACACCTTTTATGGAAAAGATTTTGTCTAATTTGAAAGAAAATGAAAGTCTTTACATTATTCGCGGTTCTCTTTTACCAAGGTTAATGTCAGGAAAAATAAGGCTAGGTAAAAATTAATTTTATAGGAGGCGGCAAATGGTGAAAAGTTCTTGGACTTCAGATGATACAAAAACATTAGATATTTTACTGGATTACCAAAATTCTCGAATAGACGCCAATGAGAAATCATCGCAGGAAGAAATAAGAAAGTTATTATTAAAGACAGAAGATGTCATTGACCTTGCTAATAGCATAATCGCTACTAAAGGGCTTTTGCGAGGAGAAAGAATAATTATTGTTAAAGAAGATGGCAATTCTATAGTCCTAGAAGGCAATCGCAGAACTTGTGCTTGCCAACTATTACTAAGCCCAGAATTAATTCCAAAAGAATTTAGAACAAAATTCCCTATTTGTCATGACGGAGGGATAAAAAAAGAACTAGAGCATTTAAAATCTGATATTGCGCCAGATAGATTGGCAGCGGAAATTACTATTACCAAGAGGCATACTGAACCGGGAGTTTCGCAATGGACTCCCATTGCGAAACAAAGAAGAATTACGCGTCTTGTTGAGGCAAGGAGATCTATTGAAGAGTTAATGTCTGAATTTGGAATGACACGGTCAAACATTTTGAAAACTTTGAAAGATTATCATATTTTTCAATATGCAAAAAATCTTTCCATTTGGAACAAGGTTGAAAAAGATATTTTGAACGATCCAACTCTCTCAATCAATCCTTTCACTCGGTTTTTTGATTTAAAGGGTGTTAAGAAAGCCTTGGAATTGAAACATAAAGAAACTGGCGAATTGGAAATCGAGATAAAAAAAGAACTTTTTGACAAAATCATAGCTTTTATTGCCCGCGAATTTTTAATTCCCGATAAAGGCACAAGTAAGCTTGGTGCAAATACTCGCACAACGCCAGAAGAGTTGTTTCAAAGTATTTCTTCACATGATAAAGATATAAGAGCATTTCTAAAAAAGAAGCTAAAATTGGATAATTTGAAGAATAAGGAAAAAGCTAAATCTGGGGCCGAATCAGCAGAACAAACAGGTACGGCTAGGACTTCAGGTGCAACAGCTTCTACGCAAACATCGGCAAAGTCTGGAAAGTTCTTTGAAAATCTTCCCTGTCCTTTAAAAGATAACCAGCTATTGTTAGTTGTGAATGAAATATCGGATATAAATTATAAGAAATATCGCCTATCAGCAACCTTTCTTGTAAGAGCTTTAGTTGAAAGAATCTTGAATCATTGCATCGACAAATATGCGCTTAAGAAACAATTGCTAAAGGAGTTTTACACTAAGCGCAAGGGGTGTAAAGGCATAGAACCAGGGCTAGAGTTTGTGGTTGATTTTTGTATAAAAAATCATGATCAAATGTTCAATGTAAATACAGTACGAAATATTCTAAGAAAATGGAAAGGGGATAAGGATCTATTAGATATTATCATTCATGGTCGTTGGGCCAATCCTAGCATTACAAACCTTGAACATTTCGCATCTCTCATTCGACCTACGGTTGAACAAATTCTTAGCGGGAATGCTTTGAAATGAAAATCGAGCAAGAAAATAAAGCTCTGAATAATAAAACAATAACAACCAATCTGAGCCCATTAAGGTATCCAGGTTCAAAGCGGAAGATAGCTTTGTATATTAGAGAAATCCTTCAACATAACAAGCTAACTCCCGATCTCCTTGTGGAACCATTTGTCGGTGGCGGTAGCATTTCTCTATTTTTTATTGCCAATAATTTTGTAAAAAAAATTATTATTTCAGATAAAGATAGATTAATTAGCAGTTTTTGGAAGGTAGTTTTTTCTAATCCAGACAGCATCAACCGTTTCATTCAACATGTAAAAATTAATCTTAAAAATTTTGATAAGTATAAAAATATCGCAAAAGATACTGAGAATTATAATGAAACTGAATTAGCAAAAGCATGCATTTTTCTCAACAGAACTAGCTTCTCAGGCGTTTTAGCTAATCCTGCTGGCCCTCTTGGCGGAAGAGAGCAGAGGTCGGACTACAAAATCGATTGCCGCTTTAATAGAAAAACCATCGTAAAGAAAATTAGTTGCATCGCATCTTTTAAGAGCAGGGTTATTGTTCGTAATGGCCACTGGAAAGATATAATAAAGTATGCAGAAGGTTGGCGCAAGGATAATAAGGGGTATAAAAAAACATTCATATACCTAGATCCGCCTTTCTATTTAAAAGGAGAAAGTTTATATAGAAATTATTTTGAAACCAATCAACACGAAGAACTATCTAAAGAATTGGAGAAAATAACCTGCCCATGGATTTTAAGTTATGATAATGTCTTACAAGTTAGAAAACTATATGAGAATTTTAAAAACATCGTTTATATCGACATGCCATATTCAATTAATTCGCATGCTAATAGAATTGAAAAAGAATTGATAATTACTAACTTAAGTTTGCCCAAGGTAAACGAAATGAGCTTTCATAATAAGCAATGAAAAAAATTACAGAATATGAAATCGAGCAGGTCGCCTTAGATATCCTTTCAGAGCTTAAATATAAGGTTATCTACGGGCCGGATATTGCCCCGGATGGGCCGAAGCCAGAGAGACAGAGTTATGCCGATATTGTCCTACTTGTTAGGCTTCGCGAGGCAATAAATCAGTTTAATCCTAATATTCCTGCCGAAGCAAAGGATGAAGCAATAAAGCGGATATTACGGACTGAAAGCCCTGACCTTGTAATAAATAATCATCGCTTTCACAAGATGCTTGTTGATGGTGTTGATGTAGAATATCGCAAAGACGGCCGGATTACCGGCGATAAGGTATGGCTCTTCGACTTTGCAAATCCGAATAATAATGAATTCTTAGCGATTAACCAGTTTACCATTATCGAAAATAATATTAATCGCAGGCCTGATATTATTCTCTTTGTGAATGGTCTGCCGATCGTGGTAATAGAGCTAAAAAATCCGGCTGATGAAAATGCCACTACCTTAACCGCTTTCAAACAATTCCAAACGTATAAACTCCAGATACCCTCTCTTTTTAAGTTTAACGAGATTTTAGTCGCAAGCGATGGTATTGACGCAAAAGCTGGGACGATAACCTCTGACTGGGAGCGATTCTTGCCATGGAAGACGATCGATGGCACCGAGAAGGCATCAAAGGTAATGCCACAGATAGAGGTTTTATTAAAAGGCATGTTTAATAAAAAGGTTTTGCTCGATCTTATCCGGTACTTCGTCGTCTTCGAGCAGGATAAGGATACTAAAGACAATACGGTTAAAATTTCAAAGAAGATTGCGGCTTATCATCAATATCATGCCGTTAATAAAGCCATCGACGCTACTATTAAGGCATCCCGAGCCAGGGGTGATAAGCGTTGCGGTGTAGTTTGGCACACACAGGGTTCGGGCAAAAGCCTTATTATGGCCTTTTATACGGGTAAACTTGTTTTGAGTTTGGACAATCCCACAGTAGTTGTCTTAACCGATAGAAATGACTTAGATGATCAGCTCTTCGGCACATTCTCCCGATGCAATGAATTGTTGCGACAAGCGCCAGCGCAAGCAGAATCTCGTGCAAAACTGCAAGAATATCTTAAAGTTTCATCCGGCGGCATTGTATTTACCACTATTCAAAAATTCTTCCCGGAAGAAAAAGGCGACCAATACCCTCTTCTATCCGAACGTCGTAATATAATTGTCATCGCCGATGAGGCTCACAGAAGCCAGTATGATTTTATTGATGGTTTTGCCAAGCACATGCGCGACGCCCTACCAAATGCTTCATTTATCGGATTTACTGGCACACCCATAGAACGACACGATCGTAACACTATTGCTGTCTTTGGTGATTACATTGATATTTATGATATTGAGCAGGCAGTTAACGATGGCGCTACAGTTCGGATATACTACGAGAGCCGGCTTGCTATGCTTGAGCTAAAGGATGAGGAACGGCCTAAGATTGATCCCGAGTTTGAAGAAGTCACTGAAGGCGAAGAGTTCAAGAAAAAGGAAAAGCTGAAGACCAGATGGGCCCGGCTTGAAGCCATTGTTGGAAGTGAAAAGCGTATTAAGCAGATCGCCAAAGATATAGTGAATCATTTCGAAAGCCGTCTTACGGCTGTCGAGGGTAAAGGTATGATTGTCTGTATGAGCCGGCGAATAGCAATTGATCTTCATAATGAAATTATTAAGCTAAGACCTCAATGGTATAACAAAGATGATGACAAGGGCTTCCTAAAGGTTATTATGACGGGCTCTGCCAGCGACCCTGTCGAGTGGCAAGAACATATCAGAAATAAACAAAGGCGCAGGGATATTGGTGATCGTATGAAAGATCCAAGCGATCCGCTGAAATTAGCAATCGTGCGGGATATGTGGCTTACAGGATTTGATGCACCGTCGCTTCATACAATGTATATAGACAAGCCAATGCGGGGCCACGGTCTTATGCAAGCTATTGCGCGCGTAAATCGTGTATTTAAGGATAAGCCGGGTGGTCTTGTAGTCGATTATTTAGGTATAGCCGATGATTTAAAGCGTGCGCTCGCAGAGTATACAGAAAGCGGCGGTAAAGGCAAGCCAGCGTTTAAGCAAGAAGACGCGGTGGCTTTAATGCTCGAGAAATATGAAGTCGTTTGTGGGATGTTTGATAAATTCAATTATAAAAAATTCTTTCCCGCCCCTGTAAAAGACAAGATGTCTATTATAACACTGGCACAGGAGCACATATTAAAGCAGAAAAATGGCAAGGAGCGATTGATGGCCTATGTGACACAACTCTCGCAGGCCTTCGCGCTTTCGGTACCGCATAAAGAGGCCTTAAAAATAAGGGATGACGTGGGATTCTTTCAAGCAGTCCGGGCCCGGCTGGCAAAGTATGAGACCGGCACAGGCAAAACCGAAGAAGATCTCGACTCGGCAATAAAGCAAATTATCTCAAAGGCTATCATTTCGGACAAAGTAATTGATATATTCGAAGCAGCCGGTCTTAAGAAGCCGGACATTTCTATTCTGTCGGACGAATTTTTGGCCGAAGTTAAAGGGATGCCACATAAGAACCTTGCCTTCGAACTTTTAAAGAAATTACTCAATGATGAAATCAGGACGAGATCTCGCAAAAATCTTATTCAGGGCCGATCATTCGCTGAAATGCTCGAGAAGGCCATTAAGAAGTACCAGAATAAGGCCATAGAAGCAGCCAAAGTCATCGAAGAACTGATTGAGCTTGCCAAAAAGATGCGCGAGGCCGATAAGCGTGGCGAAGATCTCGGGCTGAATGAGGACGAGATTGCGTTTTACGATGCTCTGGAGGTTAATGACAGCGCTGTAAAGGTATTAGGAGACGAGATCTTAAAAACTATTGCCCGGGAGCTCGTTCAGACGGTTCGTAATAATGTTAGTATCGACTGGACCTTAAAGGAAAGCATTCAGGCAAAGCTACGGGTTATGGTAAAAAGGATATTACGCAAGCACGGCTACCCTCCGGATAAGGAAAAGAAAGCCACCGAGACTGTTTTAGAGCAGGCTACCTTATTAGGCAAGGACTGGGCCGAGAAACCAGAAGAATCCGTAGAAAAATCAGATCTATTCTTTAGCGATGTGATCGATAAGGCGACTTTCGAAGAGGATTATTTGCCTATTTATGATTTGCAGGCGGTTGCGACATCGTTCCGAGAGCAAACCACACCAACAATTAAAGGCTGGAAGCCGATAAAGGGCCGTAATATTAATAAAGATATGTTTATCGCTCAGGTTGTCGGTAAATCTATGGAGCCAACGATACAAGATGGCAGCTGGTGTATTTTCCGTTTTGATCGTGGCGGTTCGCGCAATGGTTTGGTAGTGCTTGCCGAATCGCGGTTAGTATCTGATCCGGAAA
This sequence comes from Candidatus Omnitrophota bacterium, assembly GCA_030695905.1. Classification (NCBI taxonomy): domain Bacteria; kingdom Pseudomonadati; phylum Candidatus Omnitrophota; species Candidatus Omnitrophota bacterium. The sequence goes on from JAUYOL010000001.1 coordinate 110,761, forward strand.
CGAGTCAAAACTTTACCATTAAGCGCTACAAGAGCGAAAAAGAAGATCTCGGCCAGGGCCAGTGGAGACATAAACGTATTACCCTATCGCCGGACAATAAGACTTTTAACGATATTGTGCTTGAAAACGTTGCCGGTGACGATTTTCGGATTGTAGCTGAATTTATAGAGATATTGAAGATTAGGAGTATTTGACCAAGGGTGATTAGATAGGTGCCTTGAAAGATAGTGGGAAACGTATCGAGTAAAATATTTGTAGCCAAAAGGTATATTTTCATGACAATGGTTGCAGTATGTCTTTTCAAAGAAGGTGGCGTATTAATCTCCGATTCTCGGGCAACCAAGGATAATAATGGTAAATACGCATTTAGCGATACTCTTCAAAAAATTCTCTACATTCGCAAAAATATTGCTCTTTCATATGCAGGTGACGTTCAAATTGCCGGAGATGTTGCAAGAGAAGTACGGTTAAAGGTTATCGGAGATGACAATCTTAAAGAGCCGCAAACCCTAGCGGCGAAAATACCGACAATTGCCACCCTATCATATCTCAAATATGTATTTATTAGAGGTAGGCCCTGCGCTGTATATTTACTGCTGGCAGGAGTTGATTCTTCGGGAAAAACATATGCATGGGTTTTTAAGTCACCCGGTTTTAAACCAATAAAGATTGAAAATGGTTTCGATGTAATTGGTTCGGGAGAGGTAGTTGTTCCATATTTGGAAAAAAGTTATAAAAATATAGATAGCTCCCATAACGATCTTAAGTCTAAAGCAGATGCATTAATAGTCGGGCTTGAGAGTGAGCTACAAAAACACGATGTAAACACAGTCGGTGGACTTTTTCAGGTTGTTCTTCTTACCCCCGAAGGAATACGTCCCCTTCGTTATGGGTTCATGGACTTAGATCCACTTAAAAGTGGTGATGCAAAAAGTATGGAATTGATCAAGGGGAAATGGACACAGACAAATGAGGCAACGCGAGAAAAAGTAGAGCTTTTAGAACCATCTAAACTTGTCACCAATGTTTTTAAAGAGACGCAATTTCATGAATATGCGCCACCCAATCAGGATAAAAAAATTCCAAAATGGTATTCATACTATTTTATTACATGTTCAAAAGTCAAAAGGGATATTACTACGACAGAATTTCAGGGTGTATTAACACAAATAGCCAGTTTAAGATATCCGGCCACTATACCCATTATTGCATCCATGGGATTTTGGGGTACTGCCGGTGAGAATCAAATAGAATTGCGAGTGGAAAAAGACGGAAAACAAGAAACGATTTATTCCAAAAAAATCCATACAGAATATTTACCCGAAATAGTTGAATTGGATGCAGAAATAAAGCTTGTTATTAGTTCGCCAGGGCCCGCATTCTTAGAGTTCTTAATTAATAAGCAGGTTCTTGCTAGAAAAGCTCTTTATTTTGGCAATCTCAACGGCATTCCAAAATCCGATGGGGATAAAGAAGAATTTCTCAGAGAGCGTCAATCACAGCTCACAGAGGAACACCGACAACTTTCGGATGCTTTTTTGAATGACAAAAATTCTGTTACTGAATATTTCGTCTTATGTGAGAACTGCATTCATGAGGGAAATGTAATTAAATTTATCAATGAAATGAAAGCGGTTTATTGGAAATCATACCCGCTACCTTTACGGGTATATATTGCTAGTGCAATCAGAATGCCAAAAGGCAAACATAGTATCCGCATAGAGTTAGTGAATGCGGCGACTCGATATAACTCAAACATAACAAACACTACTGTAGAAAACACATCCGATTGCTTAGTTACTCCTATCCATGGCGAAATGGTTGTGAATATACCAGAGCCCGGTATTTATTTTTTCAATCTATACGTTGATGGCAAATTTATTACAAGTGCGCTTCTTCCAGCGGAGCTCTCGAAAGCCAAATATTCTTACAGTCTGACAGATGAGGGAGAAAAAATGGTTGAGTCTGGAGAGTTAATAATTTTGCCAAGACGGTCTATTTTAGAAAGCGAAATAAAGAATAACAAATAAAATCACCCCCCCCAATCAACTTTTCTTATGCGCGCATTTATATACAGCGAACGATGCATAATAATTTAAATGTTTACGGGTCCTTGGAAGGCGGGTCGGGCGCGGCACAAATATTTATTAAAATAGAGACAGCGCCGTTTTTCAAAAATAAATAGTCGCTGGCCCTATTTTCAGTTAATGAAGTCTAACCAATGGGAATAGTGACCGGACGCTATTCGGACACCGGTAATTGCATGTTATATATTCACAAAGTCAGGTTAGTAGTGTATAATATAATTGAGGTGAAAAATGGGCAAGGTATACAAAAATGCTCCATTAGTTGAAGCGGTTTTTGAAATGCGCTTTCCCGCTGATCTAAACATAGAATGCGCCAGATCAAATTTCTATGAGAGCATAAAAAAGGATTTTCCTAACATCTTTGTCCCGAATGCTCAATTCGGACAGGCGCTTGCGCTACAACCATATGAGTTTAAGAGCGCGGATCATAAGAAAGTCATACGTTTTTCAATAAATAGCTTCGCTTTCCATACGAGTGATTACTCAGGCGGGTTTGAGCTATTCGAAGAAGAGTGTCTTAAATACATTAATCTGTTCATAAAATTCTTTAAAATCTCTACATTGAACCGCATGGGTCTTCGTTATATTAACAGAATAGCTATTATGCGCAAAGATGGCTTAATACCAATCGGTGAATACTTAAACTTTGGTTTTGAACTGCCGGACAGCATGTCAAGCGATCCAGAGATATTTCATGCGTTGCTTATTAACAAAGTGGGTGATGGTAAGTTGCGAACTCTTATTCAATATCAAGAAGTACCGCCCAAGAACGAAGTAATACTGTTAGATTTCGATTATTACTACGAGGACAAAATAAAGGCTATAGATTTCCCTAAATATCTTACGCAGGCGCATAAGCATATAAAAGAGGATGTGTTCAAGAAATTGATAAGCGAAAATTATATGAAAGCGTTAGAGGCTAAAGGATGATAAAGACAATATCTGCTACTTTTCACGGCGAAGACTATACGAAATTAGCAAGAAATCTATCTTTCAGGGTAGAAGAAAATGCTGTGCCTGCAGGGGTTAAGTTGGATAGAAATGTCTTTGAAGAGGTGTTGGATTTAATGCGCGTTGAATATCAGAAGCCTGATGACGTGATGCCTGCTAAGCCAGATGCGCTGTCATTGGACTGTATTGTACCCGACGCAGTTTTTACGGTAAATCAGAGCGTTTTTACATATCCTATTTTTTCATTACCACACTGCCAACTAAAGCACCCTATACAGATTGTCATTGAAGCAAAAGAGGACGGTAATGTTATTGTTTGGAGCGATGAGTTCGAGTTGTCGGGCTTGGGCGGAACAAAGGAAGAAGCGCTTGCGGATTTCAGTTCTTTTGTATTCTCTGATCGTAATTCATTAAGAAAGATACCGACGGATAAACTTAGTGATGGCGCGAAAGATTTATTGCGTAGATATGAAGAATATTTAGAATAGCAATGCAGATAAAGAAAAAGATAATTGAACGAGGATTGTTAGGCAAAGGGTTTGCCCAAGATAACACCGATCACGAGATATTAAGGTTAGTGGTAGACGGCAAAACTACTAAAGTAAGAACAAAGCTTTCCTTCGGCTCTAAGTATAAAGATTATGGTGATACGCTATTAGATTGCGTAAAGAAACAGCTTCACTTTGGGACTAAGACGCAACTTGTTAGATTGATAGATTGTACGACAAGGCATGAGGAGTATGTAGCGTATCTCAGAACACTTGGCGTATGTCTCTAAATAAATAATAAAAGCGAATAATAGGCAACCCGAGGGGTTGCTTTTTTATTGTATTCAAAAATAAATAATCGATAGTCCTATTTTTTATTTGACCTACCTGAAATATCGCGATTTTCCCGTTTAAAGCCAATCCCCATTATTGCTACTCCGTAGCAACGACCCCATTGTCAAAATAATTCGTTATTGTAAGATAGGTATAGAAACACATAGGTTGAATTTGTCCATTTTGTGGTAACGACCCTATTGCAAAAGAAACCTGCTGTTGTAGAATTGTGATGAGGCGGGGTTTTTCTTTTTTTATCCCCGACACTTTAACAGGAAAACCGGTATATACGTTGTAGGAGGGGGCATTTGAGCGAAAAAATCTGTATATACGTTTTGAGAAATAATTGCGGAAACCCCGACATTTTAGCAGGAAAACCGGAATATACGTTATAGGCGCGGATGAAGAAAGTGAAAAAAGTGAAAATATTTCCGGCACTTTTGCATAAAACGTCGTATATAGCTAGTAGGAGGCATTGAAATGGTGACCGGGAAGCATTTTGAAGCGGGAAACCTCTATCTGGCTACGTATCTTTTCTTTTGCGGGTTTGCTATGAAGGGGATTGCGGGATCGGGCCGGCTTAAGAGGATCCTGTTTGACGATATCCCTGCCGTGCATAAGGCCTGTGAGGAGTTTTACGCCGATTCAGACGCGCGCAAGTTGTTTGACTGTTACCGGAGGGTAAAGGATTACTTATTTCAGAACGGAGTTTAACGATGGAAGTCGAGAGAAGAGTAGAGAAGAGATGGATCAGCGAGAATATTCCTGCCGAATTAAAGGATCTGCCGATCTGGGTTGGTTTTAAGTTTATTCCGCAGGAAGGTCAAAAGCCCCGCAAAGAGCCGTTCAATGCCGCGACCGGCGGCAAAGCCTGTTCGAATAATCCAAAAACATGGCGGTCATTTGATGAGGTTATCGGAAGGGCCGAATCAATGCATTTTAATGCCATTGGGATTGGGCTTTCTGAGCCGTACGTTGGCGTAGACCTCGACCATTCCGTTGTTGATGGAGATATCCAGCCATGGGCCCAAAAGATCATATCGATCATCGATAGTTATACCGAATTCTCTCCCAGCAAAACAGGTGTTCATATTCTTTGTAAAGGTACGCTTCAAAAGGGACGCAAATTCAGCGCACTTAATATCGAAATGTATCAGAAGACCCGGTTTTTTACGGTTACCGGAGACGTTGTGCCTGAATGCAGGTCAGAGATCATGGATCGAAGCGGGCAGATCACGAAATTATTCGAAGAGTGTGAGCAGAAGGACAATGAGAAGAGGCAATCAAAATCAATCCTCGACCGCATATTGAAAAGCCAAGACGCGGAGAAGTTTCAGAAGCTTTTCTCGGGCCAGTGGCAGGATTTATATCCTTCTCAGTCTGAGGCAGACCTTGCGTTGTGCAACAAGCTGGCCTTTTGGACCGGCAAGGATCCGGCGCTTATGGATTCGCTCTTCCGTAAATCCGGCCTTATGAGGCTCAAGTGGGATGAGAAGCATTTCGGTGACGGCAGGACATACGGCCAGTCGGTAATAGAGAAAGCGATTAGCGGTTGCCGAGATGTTTATAGCGGCTCTCAAGAGATAACCACAAAACATAAACTTACACAGGGCGAGATCATCACCCGTGATTGTGAAGAGAAGATTACGGATTTCTTCAGGGATCAGCATGGCAATACTTTCGTCGTGCTTCCGGTTGAGGGCCACCTTGAGGTATGCCCGACATCAAGCGGTCGCTTTAGGAATTGGAAAGCAACACGTTTTCGTGAGAGGTTCGGTGTCCCGCCAAAAAACGAAGCCATTATTCAGGCGCGGATTCAAGTGGAGGCGCGCTGTGGGTGCGGCAAGCAGGTGGAATTATTTAATCGTATAGGCTGGCATGAAGGCAAAATCTATTATGACCTTACTACTCCTGATTATCGTGGTGTAGCTATTGATGAAAACGGCTGGAATGTCGTCTTCTTACCGCCAATATTCAGGCGTTACCAGCATCAAGCACAGCAGGTCATTCCGGTTAATGACGGAGATCCGAAAGAGATCTTACGCTTTTGTAATGTGGGTCCGGATGATCACTGCCTTTTTATGGTCGCGATCGCGTCTTTCTTCATTCCGAACATCCCACATGTGATCATAAGCCAGACCGGCGAGCAGGGTTCCGGCAAGTCCAACAATTCCCGCAAGATCAAGGGTTTGGGCGACCCATCACGCGTTATGCTCATCTCGACTCCAAAGGACTTGGAGCAGGCGCAGATGACGGCCGAGAAGCACTGGATCAGCACTTTCGACAATATCTCCAAAATTCATGAATGGTTTAGCGACTTCCTGTGTCGTGGCGTTACCGGCGAGGGCGACATGAAGCGCAGTCTTTATACCAATGACGATGAGTTTATCCGGTCATACCGCCGTTGTTTTGTCTTAAACGGCATCGGCGTTTCAATGTGGCGCGGGGATTTGCTCGACCGCGCGGTTATCTTCGATATACCGGTCCTAAAGGATGCCCGGCCGGAGCGAGTCATGGATGACGAATGGCAAAAAGCCTTGCCCGGGATCCTCGGAGGCTTCTTTACAGCTATTTCAAAGGCTATGAGAACAGTTTCGCAAGTTACCGGCCATGAGAAGTTCCGCATGGCCGATTTTGCCCAGTGGGGCGGCGCTCTGGCTCAAGAGCTCGGCTATTCGAGAGACGAATTCTTTAAGAAATATCAGGAATCCGTCAAAGGTAAATGGCAGGACACAGCCGAGGACAGCGTCTTTGCCAAAAAGATAATGGATCTTATGGATAGGCGCAACGGCTATTGGGAGGGTTCAGCGGCAGAGCTTTTGCATGAGATAACGCCGGATAGCGGTGAAGAGAAGGGCATACCCAAAACAGCCAAGTGGCTTTCAACTGAGCTGGTGCGTATCGCTCCGGTCATGCGTAATGTTGGGGTTGATATTGTGAAGAATGAGAAGCGCGAGCCGGGCACCGGCAGGCGTATCTTTATACTTAAAAGAACAGGGCCAAAGAGCTGTGAGGATCGGTGTGAGCAGAGTGTGAGCAGCGGCTTGTTTTGTGAGGATCGCGTGGGGGTAGACAGTGATCGGCCGTTCTGAAAGCGTGAGCTTGCTCACGAACCTCACACTTGCTCACAGCCCTGCTCACAGGGAGAACCTACGGATTATCAATGGGTTAGGCGATTTTGTGAGGTTTGTGAGGCTATTTCTCTAAAGTGTATAAGATAAAAATATTTAATATAAATAGGTGTATTGCTCACACAAAGGACGCAGGTATAAGGAGAGGGATTTTTGCCTCACAATGCTCACAACGAAAGGAGAAGTGGTCATGGATAAGGCATGGAATAAGGCTTGTAAAAGGATGGCGGAGCAGGGTAACCGAGAGGTTAAGGCGCACGGCAGGCGATGGGACAAGAAGCTTAAAAGGTTGGCAAGTAAGTGGAACGCATCGGCTTCGGGGTCCCTCCAGGGGGGTGTCGGCCGAGGGTCAGGCGAGGCGAAGTCTGTGAGTGATGTCAGTTTTTGAAAATGTCGTGTCGTGGTCGCATAGGCTGTTTTTGTGCTCAAGGCCACGACAAAACCGGACATTTGCGATGTCCGAATGTCCTATTGCGTAATAAACTATGACAAAATTATTTTCACCTCAAGAATTGTCCGAAGTTTTAAATATAAGCATCGAGACCGTCTATGCGTGGACGTCTCAGAAGAGGATCCCGTATATCAAAATGGGCAGGCTTGTTCGGTTTAATATGGATGAGGTGAATAAGTGGCTTGAAAGGCAGAGGGTAATGCCATATGAGGGCGAGGGATGAGGGAAAAATGGGACAGTCCCAATCAACGCTTAATAGATGCTTTTGGGACAGTCCCTATTTTTCCTTAACTACTTGCCAACTCGCAGAAAATATGGCTATATACACATACTATGATATATAAACGAGGCAAAACATGGTACATAGGTTACTCCGCTAACGGGCGGTTGATGCGGGAAGCGGTTGGTGAGTCGCGGAAATTCGCCGAGCTTGTTCTTGGCAAGAAACGGGCCGAGGTCAGAGAGGGCCGTTTCCTCGATGTCAAGAAACACGCGAAGATCAAGTTTGAGGATTTCGCTAAGACATTTGTGGAGCTCCATTCAAAGGTTAATAAAAGGCCCAGAGTCGCCAAGAGAGACGAACAACTCATAAAACGCCTGTCCGGGCATTTCGCGGGCAAGTATCTGTACGAGATAACATCCAAGCAGATAGAAGAATATAAAAAAGTCCGTAAAGAGACTAAGCTCAAGGATAAGTTTATTGCCGCGGCGACCGTAAACAGAGAATTGGCATGTCTCAAGTGCATGTTTAATAAAGCGATCGAATGGGGCAAGGCAGATGAGAACCCTGTCCGTAAGGTGAAGTTATTTAAAGAGAATAATAAACGCTTGAGGTTTCTTGAAAGAGAAGAGATACCAAAGTTCTTGGATAGCGCGGCCCCGCATCTAAAGCCGATCCTGATAGTCGCATTATTTACCGGTATGCGTAAGTCGGAGATCCTGACTCTCCAATGGAAGAATATCAACTTTGGGCAGGGCATAATATATTTGCTCCACACTAAGAATGGCGAGCGCAGAGAAGTGCTGATGAACGATATCGTCAAAAAGACACTTATTGCCGTTCCTAAAAATCCCAGCAGCCCATATATATTCTGTCACGAGGACGGTAAGCCCTACCTGAATGTCCGAAAATCTTTTGACGCAGTTTTGAAAAAATGTGATATAATTGACTTCAAATTCCACGATCTGAGGCACACATTCGCCTCGCACCTAGTTATGTTCGGTATAGACATAAAGACAGTGCAGGAGCTGATGGGCCATAAGTCCATTGAGATGACGCTCCGCTATTCGCATCTATCGCCGGATCACAAAAAGAGGGCCGTGGAGATCTTAGGAAATAGAATTAGCACAAATATAGCACAAACGCCTAAAACGGCAAATACAAGCGAGATAGGCGAATCGCCTAACTCGTTGAAAGAATTAGAGTTAGTGCATTAATGCTGGCGTAGCTCAGTTGGTAGAGCAGCGGTTTCGTAAACCGCAGGTCGATGGTTCAACTCCATTCGCCAGCTCCATATATCGTTTCTTATGAAGATAATATTTCTTGGCACAAACGGATGGTATGATACCGAAACAGGAAGCACGCCCTGTATTCTTATCGAAACGGTAGATCGGTTTATCGTTCTCGATGCGGGGTTTGGTTTTTATAAAGTGAAAAAATATGTAACTTCCAAAAAACCGGTTAGTCTTTTTATCAGCCATCTTCATTATGACCACCTGATAGGACTACATACGCTGCCCATCTTTAAACTGGACCAGGGAATAGATATTTACGCGAACAAAATTATAATGAAAGGGCTGAAATCTTTTCTCAAGAGGCCGTATACCTCGCCGGTCCTTCTGCTTCCGACAAAAGTGCGGTTTCATACGATCACAGGAGATGCCGATTCTCCCGTAAAATTTGAAACGGCAAGAATGCGCCATTCGGTTCCCTGCCATGGGTATAAATTTTATATAGAAGGCAAGACGGTTACTTATTGCACCGACACAGGATTATGTAATGGCCTGGAGAAGCTTGCCGGAGGCGCGGACTTGCTGATCACCGAATGCGCGATGGCGCCCGGAGATAAATCACCCAACATCTTCCATATAACCCCGGAGACCGCGGCGGAAGTTGCCGCGCGGGCCGGGGCAAAAAAATTGGCTCTGTGCCATTTCGATCCCGCAAAATATCCTACGATAGATAGCCGTAAGTGCGCACAGGACGTGGCCAAGGCTATTTTTAAAGAGACGGTTGCGACAAGCGATGGCATGGTTGTAGAAGTTTAAGCTAATAACACCGCGTCGGTGCACAATAAAATATGACTAAATTCAGAGATGTTCTCAAGGACCGCAACTTTTTCTGCCTTTGGCTCGCGCAGATAATATCAAACTTCGGCGACAGGCTGACACAGATGGCGCTGGTCGCGCTCATTTATCAGCGCACACCGGGAAACACGGTGGCGCTGGCCAAGCTAATATCCTTTACCGTTATACCGGTATTTTTGATCGGGCCCATCGCGGGAGCGTGGGTCGACAGGCTCAACAAGAGAAACGTGATGATAATTTCCGATCTGTTGAGAGGGATACTGATACTGACCATACCGTTCTTCATACTATCTAAACAGATAATTCCTATATATCTCGCGATATTCCTGGCGTTTTCCATCTCCAGATTCTTTATTCCGTCAAAGATGGCGATAATACCGGAACTCGTATCGAAAGACAAGCTTCTTGTGGCGAATACTCTTGCCGACACGACTCATATGGTCGGTAATGTGCTTGGGCTGGTGGTGGCCGGTATACTCGTGAATATAAGGTTTATCGGCGCGATAGGCGGGTTCTACATAGACGCGGCCACTTTTTTTGTTTCGGCGGCATTTATAACTATGATAGCGCAGAAAGAATTTGTTACGCATGTGGCCGAGGATATCAAAGTAACACGGAAAGCACTTGAAAACTCTATCCGCAAGTCAATATTCGAGGAGATAAAGGACGGAATAAGATATTTAATGCAATACAACGAAATGCATTTTATAGTCTACGTATTTTTTCTTCTTATGGCGGGCCTCGGGGCCATATCGTGCGTCGTAATAGTATTTATTCAGGAGTCTTTTGGTACGGCTACACTCGATCTGGGCTTAATAGGGCTTTTCCTGGTAGGCGGATTGTTGTTGGGCGCGCTCATCTACGGTAAGCTTGGCCAAAAACTGGAAAAGAAAAAGGCCATATTGATAAGTTTTATTACTACGGGTATAGCGTTGATGCTGTTTACTTTTTTTGTGAGGAAATGTCCCAACGTTCTTGTAAGCGGCATCCTATCAGGCCTTATAGGGATGGCCGCAAGCCCGATAATGACTTCTGTAAATACTCTTACACATGAGACTATGCCCGAAGAAGCTCGCGGCAGGACTTTCAGCTCGCTGGAAGCGGTAATACATCTGGCATTTTTAGTATTTATGTTTATGGCGGCTTATGCGGCAAAATACGTGGATAGGTTCTGGATATTGATAGCAGTAGGCGCTATATTCGCAATATGCGGTTTATTGGGCACGGTATTGAAGTCGAAAGATTAACGCTTTTGAAGGGTTATTTTGACTTGAAATCCCTGTCGTGCTTGCCTTTTTCAGCGGAGCAGACCCTGAAGTAGTTGCATACCGGGCAGCAGATATTCTCTTCTCCCTTTTCCCCGCGATACCATTTGGTTTCACAGGTCCAGTAGACCTGGCATGTTTCGCAGCAGCTCATCTTGGGATTGGGCATAGCTTTGAATCTCCTTCAGAACCTAAAATACATTATATGTATATAATTGTCAATAAAATTCGAAAGTGCAATAAGAATTCGCTTGGATTTTTTCTACCGATGATATATAATCTGCTTCATAATGGACCAGGCCGATAAACGTAAATCCGATCTTTATAAGTGGATCAAGATAGGCGGGCTTCTATCGTTTCTGCCGTTTGTGCTCGTTTCAGGGCCCATGGCGGGTTATTTTTTAGGAAACTATCTGGAAAAAAAATTCAACCTGCCTTTTTATGTATCGATCGCTCTTATAACGATAGGTTTCGCCGCAAGTATAAAAGAGACGATAAAAATAGTCAAAATGGCTTTGCGGACGCAGGAGAAGGCTTAAAATGCATCACGGTGAGATACCAAACCTTGTAACTATTTTAGCGGGACACCTTAAATCGGGCAATATAGCCCAGTATCTTTATCGGTGGGAAAATATAATATTTTCCGTAATAGCGCTTTCTATAATATCCATCGTAGCTTATTTGGCTTACAGAAAAATCAATTTAATGCCATCCAGGCTTCAGGGGGCTTTTGAACTTTTTGTGGCAGGCGTAGATGATTTTGTGTGCGGCATAATAGGCCATAAGGGCAGGCAGTACACGCCATTTATCGGGACGCTCTTTATATACATACTTTTTATGAACCTTCTTAGCTTAGTTCCTTTCATGAAATCTCCCACTACCAGTTGGTCCATAACGCTGGCGCTTGCCGTGGTAGTTTTTTTCTATGTTCAATATGCCGGAATAAAAGAACTGGGATTTTTAGGATATATAGACCATATGTTAGGCAAGCCCAGAGGCATAATGGCGATATCTGTTGTAATGCCGCTTATGATGCTGTTTCTCCATGTGGTATCGGAATTGGTGCGTCCGATAAGCTTATCGCTTCGTCTGCGCAGCAATATATGGGGAGACGACATGCTGCTTTCATTGATGGCGGGTTTCGGGATCAAAGGCATACCGCTGCTTTTATTTAACAGTGTGCTGGCGCTCCTTGCGTCAGTGGTGCAGGCTACAGTTTTTTGCCTTTTGACCACAATATACTTCGCGCTCGTTTTGTCGCACGAAGAAGAAGAGAAAATAGGGCCCCTAACATAGTAATAACAAAGGAGGTGACACATGGATTACAAAGCAGTTCTCGCGATAGGATTACCTATCGGATTGGGTATAGTAGGTTTCGGCTCCGCGATAGCGCTGGGCAAAGCCGTTGCGTCCGCGATGGAAGCTACCGGCAGGCAGCCAGAGGCATCAACGAAGATTTTGATAAACATGGCTACAGGCTGCGCATTTATCGAAGCGCTTACAATTTACGCGCTTGTATTTGTGTTTGGTCTTGCCGGGAAGATTTAATTAAGGGATTCGCTTAATGGAGCTATTAAAACTTTTAGACACCAGCCAAATAATCGCGCAGGCTATCAGTTTTCTCATACTGTTTTTTATATTGCGCGTTATCGTATGGAAACGCTTCCTTAAAGTTCTTGACGACAGGAAGGAAAAAATATCTTCCGAATTCAAGAGCATAGAGGACTCCAAAGATGAGGTTGAGCAGCTTAAATCGGATTACAAGGCTCGAATAGACAATATAGACGAGATAGCGAAGGTCAGGCTCGAGGAGGCGGTGTCGGAAGGTAGGCGCATAGCGGAGGAAATAAGAGAGAACGCCAATGCGGAGGCTCTGCAGATTATCGAAAAGACCGACGAGGCCATAAAGTCGGAGCTTTCCAGGGCCAGAGAAGAGTTTAGGGATGATATAGTGGATATAGCTATAACCGCTGCCGGAAAAGTTATAGAAGAAAAATTGACTGAAAGCGAAGACAAGAAGATAGTCGAAGATTTTTTAAAGAGGCTTGATAGGGCGACATGACCTTAATAAAAAGATATGCCGAAGGCTTTTTGGAATACGCTAAGGAGACTATAGGTTCCCAGAGGGCCATGGAAGAGATGAAAGCAGCGAAAGATGTTTTTCGCGACAATCCGGAGTTTAAAGAATTTCTGGAGAATCCGGCGATAAATTATATCGAGAAGTGCGGTGTTATAGACAGGACTCTTGCAACGAGTTTTTCGCAGGAGATGCGGAATTTCTTAAAGCTTCTTTTAAAAAAATCCCGGATAGATAAATTTTCTGAAATTGCTGAGTATGTCAGGATAAAATATGCGCATGGGGAAAAATCCAGTGCCTTGCTGTATACCAGTTATCTTATGGGCACCGAATTTTTGGAAAAGTTTAAAAATGCGCTCGAGAATAAATTGCGCGTGAAACTGCAGCTTTATGTAAATCTGGCTCCTGATATGCTTGGGGGCGTGCGTGTGATTTTCGGCAACAAGATATTGGATGGTTCCGTGAGGAAACGCCTTGAAGACGTAAAACGAAAACTATTAGCCGCAAAGGTGGCATAAAATGGAATTTAGACCGGAAGAAGTAACAGCGATAATAAAACTGGAACTCGAAAAATATAAGACCAGGCTCAGGATGGAGTCCATAGGCACCGTACTGCAGGTAGGAGACGGTATAGCGCTTGCCTACGGCCTAGATGATGTTATGGCCGGTGAGCTTGTTCAATTCTCAAGTAATGTCACGGGCATGGTATTTAACCTGGAAGAAGAGAATGTCGGTATTATTATATTCGGCGACGAAAAAACTATAAAAGAAGGCGATACGGTAAAGAGGACTTATAAAGTGGCCCAGATGCCGGTAGGCGAAGCGCTTTTAGGCAGGGTTGTCAACGCGCTTGGAGTGCCCATAGACGGCTTGGGCGAGATAAATACGCATAGATACCGGCCTATAGAGACCAGGTCGCCCACTGTTGTGCAGCGGCAGCCCGTCAAAGAACCTCTGCAGACGGGGATAAAGGCGATAGATTCTATGATACCGATAGGCCGCGGCCAGCGCGAGCTTGTAATCGCTGACAGGCAGACAGGTAAAACCTCTATAGTAATAGACACTATTATAAATCAGAAGAACAAGGGAGTGTATTGCATATACGTCGCGATAGGCCAGAAGATGTCAAATATAGTGGCCGTTACCGAGACGCTGAAAAAATATGGCGCGTTGGAATATACCGTTATAGTTAATGCCTCTTCGCGTTCGGCCGCGTCTTCACAATATCTGGCTCCATTTGCCGGATGCGCTATAGGAGAAGAATTTCTGCATACAGGAAGGCATGCCCTGGTCATATATGATGATCTATCCAAACATGCGCAGGCATACCGGCAACTATCGCTTCTTCTTCGTCGTCCACCCGGCAGAGAAGCATATCCAGGAGATATATTTTATCTTCACGCAAGGCTCCTGGAGCGCGCGGCTAAACTTACAGATGAATTAGGAGGCGGCTCACTTACGGCTATCCCCATAATCGAAACCCAGGCCGGAGATATAACCAGCTACATACCCACAAACGTTATATCAATTACCGATGGACAGATATATCTTGAAAGTGACCTTTTTTACGCCGGCGTCCGGCCTGCGATAAATGTGGGCCTTTCTGTTTCGCGTGTAGGCGGTAACGCGCAGACCAAGGCGATGAAACAGGTTGCCGGCAGGCTAAGGCTTGACCTTGCCCAATATAGGGAGTTATTGGCCTTTACGCAATTCGGCGCGGAGCTCGACAAAACTACACAGGCGCAGCTGATACGCGGCGAGCGCATGGTCGAAATACTAAAACAAGGGCAGTATGATACGCTGCCTATTTCAAAACAGATACTGATAATATACGCGGGGACCAACGGTTATCTTGATGACCTGCCCGTGGCGTCTATAAAGAAATTCGAAAGCGAATTCTACAAATATGTCGATAACCAGCATACCGACATCGCGATTGAGATCGAAACCAAGCACCACTTAAGTGAAGAGCTGATGTTGAGGCTTAATAGTATGATTGTTCTGTTTAAAGAAGAGTTTAAAAAGCAAAATAAATTATGACACAGGCCATTACCGGCATAAAGCTCAGGATGCGCAGCGTCGCCAATATCCGCAAAATTACAAGGGCGATGGAGATGGTATCGATGTCAAAATTAAACCGCGTAAGAGCGTCTCTTTTCGCGATGCGTAACTATTTTGGCAGGCTCGAGGCCATATTTAATGATTTCCTGGCGCATACGGGTTATACCGCGCATCCGTTATTTGAAAAGCGCCAGAATGTAGAAAAAATAGGGCTGTGCGTAATAACATCTGATACAGGGTTGTGCAGCACATATAACCAGTTAATTATAAGGGCCGCCGAGGCCTTCATATCGAGATTTCAGAAAGAGAATATAAAGATAGTGACGGTCGGAAAAGAAGGCTACCACCATTTTAAAAAATTGGGTTTTGACATAAAAAGTTCCTATCCGGAATTGCATGGCCGCTATCCCGGAAAGCTGACGGAGAAGATGGCATCCGATCTAATAAGTCTTTTTTTAAACAGGGAAGCCGATGAAGTGTACGTGGCATATACGCATTTCGAATCGACTTTACGGCACAGGCCAAAAGTGGAGAAATTCGTTAATATAGAATATAAAGATATAGGCTACGAGGATTACCTTATATTGGAGCCCGATATAAATGGTGTCGCGCAGGAGCTGGTCCCAAAATATTTATCCGAAAAGTTTCGGCTAACTCTTCTGGAGGCGCTTACGTCGGAGCATGCGGCAAGGATGTTCGCTATGAAGACGGCGACGGACAATGCGAATGAATTGATGGATACATTAACATTATTGAGAAATAAAGCGCGCCAGGCCGCGATTACAAAAGAGGTCATCGAGATTGCCTCGGGCGCGGAAGCTATGAGGGAGTAATATATGGTACAAGGCGAGATAATACAGGTTATAGGTCCGGTTGTTGATATAGTGTTTCCCGAAGGTGAAACGCCGCAGATCTTTGACGCGGTAAAAGTCGAGGATCCCAAGAATAAGATAGATCTTACCTTAGAAGTCGAACAGCTTACAGGCAATTATACGGCGCGCTGTATTGCTTTGGGTCCGACGGACGGTCTTGCGAGGGGTATGAAGGTCAGGGATTTGGCTTCTCCTATAACCGTTCCTATAGGCGAACAGACTATGGGCAGGATGTTTAATCTTTTGGGAGAGGCCATAGACGGAAAGGGCGAAGTGCCGTATCCGACTAAGAGGTCCCCCATACACAGGCTGCCGCCCTCATTTCAGGAGCAGGTCCCTGTATCGTCGATGCTTGAAACAGGATTGAAGGTCATAGATCTGATGGCCCCTTATCCTAAGGGCGGAAAGATAGGCCTTTTTGGAGGAGCAGGAGTAGGCAAGACGGTTATAGTAATGGAGCTTATTAGAAATATCGCCTCCGAACACGGCGGAGTATCCATATTCGGCGGGGTAGGCGAAAGAACGAGAGAAGGCAATGAGCTTTGGCTCGAATTGATCAAGTCGGGCGTAATAAATAAAACGGCGCTTGTTTTCGGAGAGATGAGCGAACCGCCGGGAGCGAGATTCAGGGTCGGGTTATCAGCGCTTACAATGGCAGAATATTTCCGCGATGAGCAGGGGCTCGACGTGCTTTTATTTATCGATAATATTTACAGGTTTGTGCAGGCAGGCGCAGAAGTTTCGACGTTATTGGGGAGGATGCCGTCAGCCGTAGGATATCAGCCAAGTCTCGCTACCGAGATGGCACAGCTGCAGGAAAGGATAGTTTCGACAAAGCGCGGTTCGATAACAAGTGTCCAGGCGGTATATGTTCCCGCGGACGACCTTACAGATCCCGCCGTTGCCACAACGTTCTCTCATCTGGACGCGCGGCTGGTCTTGTCGCGTCAGATATCCGAGCTGGGCATTTACCCTGCTGTTGATCCGCTGGACTCCACATCGCGTATAATGGATCCGAATGTTGTAGGAGAAGAGCATTATAATACGGCGCTTGGCGTCCAAAAGGTTCTGCAGCGCTATAAAGAGCTGCGCGATATTATCTCAATATTAGGTATAGACGAATTGGCGGAAGACGACAAGCTTGTAGTGTCGAGGGCCAGGAAGATCCAGAAATTTTTCTCACAGCCGTTTTTTGTCGCGGAAGCGTTTACCGGCATAAAAGGAAAGTATGTGAAGTTGAAAGATACTATAAAAGGTTTTCAGATGATAATCGATGGCAAGTTAGACGATGTGCCGGAGCAGGCCTTCTACATGGTCGGCGCTATCGAAGAAGCTATAGAAAAGGCGAAGCAGCTTAAGAATGGCTAAATTATTCAATCTTAGCATAGTCACTCCTAATAAAACGGTATACGAAGGCAAGATTTCATCTTTGACCGCTCCGTCGAAACTTGGCTATTTAGGGATATTGGCTGACCACGCGCCTCTTATAGCGATACTCACCGGCGGCAAGATAGCTTTTAGGGAAGATTCAAACGAACAAAAGGTATTTAATTCTAAAAGCGACGGCCTTCTGGAAGTAATGAAGAATAACGTTACGATACTTTTAACGTCATTTTAGCATCAGGCCCAGTTGCAGGAAAAGAAGCAGATGGGCGAGCGCAAGGCCCGGTATAGCGATTGCGATTCCCGCCTTTAACCATTCAAGAAAAGATATCTGACATATTTTGCAGCGTTCAAGGTGTCCCACGGCCACTATATTTGCGGTACTGCCTATTATCGTAAGGTTCCCCAATATAGTTGATCCGAAAAGAATTGCCCACCATAGAGGGAATACATCCACGCCCATAGAGCCTATATCTTTTATTATGGGTATAAAAGTGGCGACCGCCAGCACGTTATCCATGACGGCTGTAAGCGCGCCGGATGTCCACACACATATGGACATCAATAGCGGAATATTTTTCCCCGCGGAATCCACTATGTTCTTTGCCACGACGGATGTTATACCCTGATATGTCAATGTGCCCACGGACGCGAATAGAAAGAGAAAGAACGCAAGCGTCCACCAATCGACCTTCCTCTCGACTATGTCGCGGGCCTGTTTGCGCCCGATAACCAATACTGTCGCAGCTCCGATTATAGACGTTCCCAGGAGCATTGTGTTTTTTGCGAGGCCCAGCAGATGCTCTATCTGGTGGTGCAGCACAAGGCATACGATAACGCAGGCAAATACCGCCCCGGCTATAATGGTATCCCTTGGCATCACTTTCTTTTCCGGTATAGCTTCCTTTATAGCTTTTTCTCTTTTGTGCGCCTGCATGGCGGCATGAAGCTCTTTTATCGGTTTTGAGTAATATATAAAGAAAGCGGCTATCGTCGCCAAAAGGACTATGATGGATATTGGCGTAGCCCATCTTATGAAGTCCATGAACCCAAGAGAACTGCGCAAGGCTATTATGACGCCTATAGGGTTACCTACTACTGTAGCGCTTGAACCTATGTTTGTGGCGAAGACTACCATTATAATAAAAGGGACGGGGTTTAATTTATATCTGCTTGTTATGTTGAGCATCGCTGTTATCATGAAAAGGATACTTGTGACTTCGTCGACCAGCGCCGCCGATATGCCGGACATAATAAGCATTAGTATTATAAGGCGGTTCCCATTCATACCTACCAGCGATATTAGTTTATTTACCAGGTGTTCAAAAAATTGTTTTTCTTCCAGGTAGCCGACTATTATCATCATGCCTATTAAGAATAATATTATATCGACGTTAGCGAATTCGATAATATGGGGCACATCCAATAATCCGGCGACCATAAGTATTCCGACGCCAAATAGCGCGAAGGCGAGCCTGTAGCTCCAGAAAAATATTGCGCCGAAAAATATCGCAGAAAATCCGCCTACGGCTATGAGTTGTTTAGTGGTAAGGCCTAATGTCGAGGATGCGAGGACCGTTAATATCAGCCCGGCTGTATAAAGAAGCGCGTTTCTCATTTATTTTCCCATTCCTTGAGATTTATGATAACATACGCACCTGGTCATAACAAGATTTTTTTGTTGAGCGATATAAGTTTTAGGTGTATATTATATATACTAAAAAGCAGGGGTAAAAGTATGGTAGAAATAAATAGTGAAAATTTTAGCAAAGAAGTACTCGGCTCGGAAAAAGTTGTCCTTGTGGATTTTTGGGCGCCATGGTGCGTGCCCTGCAAGGTTATCGCCCCGACAGTCGAGAAGATAGCCCAGGAGCACGGCGCGAGAGTAAAAGTAGCCAAGGCAAATGTAGATGACGACCCAACATTGGCGACGGAATTATCTATATTTAATATCCCGACGATAGTATTTTTCAAAAGCGGCAAAGAACACTCCCGCCTGATAGGCGTAAATACGAAAGAAGCCATAGAGGCTAAGATAGAGAAGATAGCAAGCGAGGAGTAGCGTGAACATCGCAGTTCTTTGTTCCGGCAGCGGGACCAACCTTCAGGCAATAATCGATAATGTTAAATCCGGTTATATACCCGCGAAGATAGCGTTTGTCTTAAGCGACAAGCCCGACGCGTTCGCGCTGGAACGTGCCAAAAAATCCGGCGTCGAAACTACCGTATTAAATCCCAAAGATTATAAAACCCGCGAAGAGTTCGATAAAGAGATCATAAAGAATCTAAAGAAGCAGGATGTGGGGCTGGTGGTATTGGCGGGATTCATGAGGCTATTGAGCCCGTATTTTATAAAGGAGTATAAGAACAGGATAGTAAACATACATCCGGCCCTTTTGCCGTCTTTCAAAGGCACGCATGGTATTAAAGACGCGTTGGATTATGGGGTAAAGGTCACGGGCGTTACGGTCCACTTTGTCGATGAGCATCTCGACAACGGCCCGATAATTTTACAAAGAGCCGTTGAAGTAAAAAAGGACGATACCGAAGAGACATTGTTGGAACGTGTTCATGGTGAGGAACACAAAATTTATCCGGAAGCTGTAAAATTGTTTGCTGAAGGAAGGTTAAAGATAGAAGGGAGACGAGTAGTAATAAAATGAAGACAGCGATTAAAGATGTAAAGGCAAGGCAGATATTAGATTCACGCGGAAATCCTACGGTTGAGGTTGATGTAATTTTAGAGGATTCTTCTTTTGGTCGCGCAGCGGTTCCCAGCGGCGCTTCTACAGGCGAGCATGAGGCTGTAGAATTAAGAGACGGCGATAAATCCAAATATGGCGGCAAAGGTGTTTTAAAAGCCGTAGCCAATGTAAACGGCGAAATAAAGAAAGCCATTAAGGGAAGCGACGCCTTAAAGCAGGGCGAGCTTGACCAGTCACTGATAGATTTAGACGGCACTCCGAATAAAGCACGCCTGGGCGCAAACGCGATTCTGGGCGTATCGCTCGCGGTGGCAAAGGCGGCAGCGGCTTCCAAAGGTATGCCTTTATATAGGTATATAGGAGGAGACAAGGCAAACGTGCTTCCCATACCTATGATGAATATCTTAAACGGCGGCGCGCATGCCGATAACAACGTGGATCTGCAGGAATTTATGGTAATGCCGGTCGGCGCCGATTCATTTTCCGAGGCATTGCGCTGGGGCGCGGAGACTTTTCATAGTTTAAAGAAGATATTGCACGATAAAAAGCTATCCACTGCCGTAGGAGATGAAGGCGGATTTGCTCCGGATCTTAAATCTAACGAAGAAGCCATAGAGGTGATCTTGGCCGCTATCGATAAGGCGGGCTATAAAGCCGGCAAAGACATATTTATAGCTCTCGATCCGGCATCAAGTTCATTTTATGAGAACGGTAAATATATATTGGAAGCCGAACCAAAAGTCCAGAATTCAAGCCAGGACATGATAGAGTTCTATTCCAGATGGGTTTCCAAATATCCCATAGTATCTATAGAGGACGGTTTAGCCGAAGACGACTGGGATGGATGGAAGAAATTGACGGAAAGGTTAGGCAAGACGACACAGCTGGTCGGAGACGACCTTTTCGTTACAAATGTAAAACGTTTGAGAATGGGCATAGAGAAGAAGGTCGCGAATTCCATTCTTATCAAGGTAAATCAGATAGGCACATTATCGGAGACGCTCGATTCGATAGATCTGGCGAAAAAGCACGGATATACTGCGGTAGTATCGCATCGATCAGGCGAAACCGAAGATACCACTATTTCACACCTGGTCGTTGCAATGAATACGGGCCAGATAAAGACCGGCTCTGTCTGCAGAACCGACAGGATATGTAAATACAACGAGCTTTTGCGTATAGAGGAAACTCTCGGTAAAAAAGCTGTGTACGGTAAAGCGGTGTGGAAAAGAAGAGTTTAATAAAAATATCGGTATTTACCCTTATCCTTCTGGCGATATTTCTTCCCCCTTTTATCAGATATCAGCAGCTGTGCTGGAAGAGTAAGTCGCTCGATAACCAGGTAAAAGCTTTAAGGGTCGAGACTAAGAAGTTGGAGGCCGAGAAGCTTAGGCTTCAGACCGATATTACGTATGTCGAGCGCAGAGCCCGCGAGAAGATAGGGGTAGTCAAAAAAGGCGAGATTATCCTCAAGGAAACACCCGCAAAGAAATAGTTGCAATATCCTTTTTTTCTGTTATAATGATACCCACGGTGCGGGGTGGAGCAGCCTGGTAGCTCGTCGGGCTCATAACCCGAAGGTCGTCCGTTCGAATCGGACCCCCGCTACCAACATCTCAGCCTCACTGCGACCACCTTGTTATCGACGGGGGGTAGGTCTTGCGAGGCTTCGTTGTATCTCCCCATTATAAAAACACTCTCTCCCTTGCATTTTCCTTAACATGTGGTATACTTCAGTAAGGGTAAGATAGAACAATAGGCGTAAAGCCTATCAAGGCTTTACGAATTTTTTTCGTCCCTTAATAAAAAGGTTTAATAATGGGTTATAGAGTGGGAGGGTTAAAACATGAAATGTAATAACTGCGGTAAGAAGCTTGATGAAGTCGATTGCTCATGCCACTGGTGCACGTTCTGTGGTACGATATTCGATGTCAATGCGTACAATTCTTCGGATAGCAAAGATAGGGAGTAGAACATAAAATAGTTTATAGATCATCTGTAAATAGGGCGCCATTTAATGGCGCCCTATTTTTTCTCATAACCGTTTTACCCACCCGGTGGGTAAAACGGTTTACTTTGTTAAGAATGTAAAAATCTTGTAAATTTCTATTGACTTAACGCATTCCAGATGATATACTCTTTCTTACTATTTTTTAAATTAACAATAAACCAAAAATATTAACGGAGGTTTTTGTAAAATGAGAAATAAAATTGCGTTTAAAATTATTTGCGTCGTTGTTGCGGCGCTATTTTTATTTAATGACATCTGCTTCGGATTAGGCACGCAACCAGGATCGACCCAGCCTGCTACTAAAAGTGATATGTATGCTGCCGGCCAGAAATTATTTGCTGAAAAAGTGGGTCCCGGCTCGATAGATTGGGACAGGGCTAATCCGGCTACTTTCGCCGGGTATCTCCCTAATGTTCCAAGTATCCACTTTGTTAAAGCAGATTATAATAATCCGCCCAAAGGCTGGGAAAATAATCCCATGATGCAAAAAACAGACCTCATAGAAGCGTTTAAATATTTTAGAGATAATGAAGCAAAAATCCCTGCCGAGTATCTTGATATAAGAGAAGGATGTTTCCCAGTGAATGAAAAAGCCGGCGAGCTTCCGATTTCCCGTATTGAGGCTACGCAAGAAGCAGGGCGCATAAAATATGTTCTAATCATTCATACGAAGTTCGTGCAAATGTGGAATCATATAAGGGAGAATGATGTATGGTACAGGGATGATGAATTTGGGCCAGCCAATCGGACGATGAGTGTGGCATGGGGGATATTTTATCGCCTCGCTAAGCATGAAATGGGTGATCTAAAGAAGGCTGATTTATCGCGAAAGGGCGGGGGACATATTTCATTTGGTTCTAATGGTGATGATTACTTCAAACGGGTGCTGGACGTAGCGCGAAATGAAGACATTGCCAATTCAATAAAAGGAGCTTATTGGTTTCATAACGACGCAATATGGATGTGGTTTTTAGCATCATATTGTTTTAACAATAATACCAGATACAATAACTCGTCCCTGCGCGAAAGGATGAAATATATCTTAGGAAGTTATGGCTCGCGTCTCAGTGGCGGCATCTTTAGCGACTACACGCCGGGAAGATATCTCGGCGATGAATTTCCATATTTCGAGTTTGAGCGTAGGTATCTGCCTTCGGATAAAGAGCATTTTTATGATTTAGCAGCTTTAATAAATTATCATTTCTTTGGAACGATGCCTGATTTCAGGGTCCCGGAATTCCACATTGCTCCAAAATTCATAAGAGAATACAATGAGCGTGAAGCATTGCGCAAATCCGCGGGCATCGTAGAAAGACCTATGTATGCTACGGGCACTTCATATGAAGATGAATTTAAGTTTGCAGCAAGCCTGACAGGAGATGTTAAAACATATGCAAAGATGGATTTTGCCGCTTTGCGAAAGTATGCAGAGAGCGTTGGTGTCAAAGTAGGCAGTGCTGACAAAGATCAAATAATAAGTCTTTTGGTAGTGCATAAGTACAGGCTTATTCCCGGCATGAAGGTGATAGTAAGGAATGCCCAGGGAGCAGAAAAGATAGCAACTTACAATGGAATCGACCTAAAACTTAGGAAAAGAATTTCAATATCACCTATCAATAAGCCAGATTTAAAAGCCACATTGGAAGGAGTTGTTGCCTATAGGGTTTTAATATTCAAACTCGTTACGAACTTATCCAAAGATCCGGATTTGCAGGCAGGCGTAAGAATACTGGTTAAAGCCAAAGGGAAAAATCCCGTAGAAGTTATTTATGAAGGGATGAGTAGCGGCAAGGAGCCATTATTTTCATTGCCTAATAATCCGTCGAAGAAGGGGCCCATACCCACGCTGCACGAATATGTAATCATAGGTAAAGTTGTTGAGGCAAAGCCCGACTCCCAGCCCCAGGCTGAGAATTTACAGGCATCTCCTACGGCTGAATCTGTGTCCGCCCCAAAGACAGAAAATCCCATGGAACTTGTTAAAAACGCGCCGGTCGATACGACAGATTATTATGTACGACTTAAATTACAGCAAATGAAGATCATCACGGATTTTCTGCGGCTCCACGTCCAGTGGAATAGGAAAGAAATTAGGAGCTTATTAGCGGAAGTCATCCTCTTTAATGGTAATGAGGGCACGCGTGCCAAATTAGAAAAGAAAGTTTATGAAACTTTAGGTAAAGGCGCTGCTGTAACTGATTTTCTCAAACTACATTTATCTGCGGCTCAAGTTAAGTCGCCCACTGTTCAGTGGCTGTCTCAATCGACAGTTACGACACCAAAAACTGCCAAAAAGCCGATTATCATAGAGGCGCAGGTACTGCAGGAAATGAAAATAACAAAACAGGATATATCAGGCGCCGTTAGGAGCAAGAAGGGCTATATAGCTGTGGCTACAAAAAGAGGAATCTTTGTTTTGAATTCCCAGGGCGCTATTATTAGAAAATTGATAAATGCGGGATGGGGGTGGAGGTTTAGCGAAGAAGGGGATAGCATTGTAGCTATAAGCTCTCCCAGCGGTATAGTTGCGCTATTTAATCTGGATGATCCGGTGTCCAAGCCGATCCTCAGCGAGAATCAGGCAATGCCTGCCTCTCCTTCGATTATCAAGTTTGTTGGTTTAGACATTTATATGATTAATGGAGGGGGAAAACAATATAAGTTTTCCAAAAAAGGCCCAAATTTAGCATCAACGAAACTAATGAGTATATCGGGAGAAGAGTTAAAGCGGCAGATTAAGGAATACGAGGCGGCACGAGCCGAGGAGCTTTGCCCCGTTGAAATATCGGTTGCGGCGACACCCAATATAACGGGCGCCGTTACCCACCCGGTGGGTAAATACGGTAATGTGCCGGATGGAGGCGAGTCGATAGATGTAGTGCAGAATCGCGCGATGACGATGTCCGCGGTCGAACTCGTGGACTACGTAATGGAAAGCAGTATCGGTGATGCGCAAGCCGTTCAAATTGTTGATAAATTGGTCTCCAAAAATGAAATAGTGAAGCTGGCGGAATTCTTCACAATCCTGGAAACAACCCTCTTCGACGGGGGAAAGGCTAAAAATATCGCACTTACTACGGAATTTGTAAACGGCATTAACAATAACCTAAGGCAATTAGGCGATAACAATTTCGTCCTGAAATTTGTCGTAGAGATGATAAGGGCACGGCTCAAATACCAGTGGTGGGTCCCCTCGGATGCCATAAAAGTTATAACGTTTTCTAAAACAGTGCAGGAAAAGATAGCCAGGCAAGGGCAATTCCATTTAATAGATTACTGTCTTGCCTACAGAGAGGTGCGTAAATCCCATCCAGAATTCCTCCTTAAAAGACTTAGCGGGAAAAAACTTAAAGTCGCCGCGTTTATAGATCTTTATGAAGGGCATGATTCTCTTGTAACAGCAGGCCTACTTGAACCAATTTTCATTGAAAGCCTGGATCCAAAACCCGGCGAAGAATATATATTCAGTTTGAGTCTGGCCGGTAAGTACGCCATTGGTATATTAAGAACTGCTGCAGGAGAACCGGACGCGGTGGCAAAAGTTAGGTTGGCGACTGGGCAGCCTGTGCATAATAAGACAAGGGGCGTTTACGGGTCGCTGCTTACAATAAAAGATCGCGCGATGATAATGTCCACGGCCGGGCTTGTAGATTGCGTGATGAAGAGCAATATCGGCAATCTGCTGCTTGAATCGATTATTGTAAAACTGTTCGATGAGCGGATGATAGGTAAGTTGGCGGAATTTCTTGTTGGACTGAAAGCGGCTGTTGATAAAAGCGCCGATACAAATAAAAAGCCTATTCTTGCAATTGCCGAAACAATGGTCGACGGCATAAGAGAATCGCCAGCGGTTAGCATAGGCCTTATCAGCCAATTAGATAGTGAAATATCGCGTCTATCCGGCGAAGTGCCGCGGATATTACCATCAGCCTTATTGCAGGCGCCGGAATACCCGAATGGCCCACGCTTTGTTAGAGTTGTTAAATTTTCCCTGGATAATGCCGGTAGAGAACTTTTCCAAAAGTATGAATATAGGATTTTTAGAGATGGGCGAGTAAAGTTAACAGGCTTAAATTGGCAAGGCCGGGCCATAGCTTTAGAGGAGCTTCAGGAGAATAGGATCCCGCCGGAAGTCGCGGAAATAAGGGATATTATTCGTAAAGAGCCGGCACGGCGCTGGTTATTGGTGGAGCCGCAAAAAGGCGTCAGGGTCGTCGTCCTTTCTATCGATAAAGCTTATTTGCTGGCGAATCCTGAAGGCCGGGGCGATATTAATATTACCAATACCCTGGACCCAATGACAGATAGTCGCCTCGTGCCATTCGTGAATCAGATCAAAAAGCATCTCACTTTGTCTGCAAAAGCCACGCGCTTGGTGAACCAGAAACGGCTGATAGATATTATAGCGTCATACCTTATTAAGCAGAAAATAGATTTGACGGCTCCGCATTATGATGACAATTCGCCCGCGGCAATAATTACCGAAGTTGGGCATAGGATGTGTAATTACGTAGATAAAGTTATCGAGTGGCGCATATTAGGAGATGGCACTTTACCGAGCGAAGAAGACTTAGGTAAGATGCCCCTGCATAGTGATAAAGAGGATCGCGCTGTGAATATCCATCCCGCATTGGATTCTTCGATACGCATTGAGACTATTAATATAGTAGGGCAAGCTGCCGACATCCCTGATTCGGCAATCGCAAATAGGCCGAAGGAATCAACAGTAGATCTTGAGAAATTGGCCGAAGAACTGCCTGTATTAAGATATGACGCGATTTCGCGTGCCTATGGAAAAGATTTTGGGACACACCAGGAATTATTTGCGAATCAAGTTATCGAAGAAGTCCGTAAGCGTCAGCAATCCGTCGCAGAAACCAAAACAGCCGATACCGTGTTGCCTCCAAATCCATACGGCCCGGGCCGTCCGAGATCTATGACGCCCCTGCCGGAAGGTCAACCCGAGCCGGTTGCCGCGCCGGAAGTGGAACCGGAAGCACAAGCTACGCAAGCGTTTTCATCCACCCGGACACATAATAAGTTACAAACTAAGGCAATACAAATCTATCAACATGTAAAAACAATCGCCGCTACCAATCCCCTAACTGCGGAAAGCCCTTTGATCGAATTGGCAAAATATGAGTCACGGCTCACCCACAGAATCGAACGCATCGTGAGGACTTTAAAAGTTAATAGTATCGGAGAGCTTCAGAAAAAAACGTTAAGCGAACTTTTTGGAAAGTGGAATATCGGAGAGAAGAATTTGGTTAAAATACAATTAACGCTTATTGCCAACGGTCTGAAGCCGTTAAAAACAGGATATCCACGCGATAGCCGCTGCAAGCAAATTTTAAACAGGGTAAATCGAGCGGTTCTCATTCAGGTTGCTTCGGCCCCTGAGATGGTAAAACCTGAAACACTGGAAGCAGTGCTTGCGACTAATTACTATTGTCTGCTTTCACCCGCTGAAGTAGTTATTATAAATAGTAAGGCAGAACACTATGGAGGCAACGCCGGAGTTCGCAATCTCATGGCAGGCGCCAGGTTAGGCAACGTTACGGCTCAAGAACTTGCAGCTGCCCTTAAAATAGATGTAGGATTAGCGGACGCGCTTATAACGCAACTCAAGACCCCTCTTATGATGGCTGCACCGGAAGCAAAGCAAACAGCGTTTACTATTCCGTCGGATCCTTTCAGGGTAGTGCCCGTTGGGAATCATCGAATCGTACTCGATGATTCCGGCGATAACATAGCCGTAATTGATAATACGGGACAACCTGTTAGAGGGCTGGAAAAACTGGATGCGAGTACTGGCTTCGCGCAGATCTCCGATGCGCTTATCGTGGTCAGGGATAGCAAGTATAGCCTAACAGTATATAATGTCACAACAGGTAAAGCTGTCCCGGGAATGGAAAGTCTGGATGCGCGTAAAGGTTTCGGGGTAATATCCGCCACGCTCATTTGGGTCAAAAACAGCGACGATCATCTAACCGTGTACAACGTTATAACAGGTAAAGCTGTTCCCGGAATGGAAAGTCTGCACGTATATGGTGATCCACAACGAATCTCCGATATGTTTGGTCGTCCAGTATCGGGAAGCCCAGCCTCTGTCGGAACGAGCGGTTCTTTTAGGCGGATAGGCCATGTACACCATATGAGGCCCTATGCGAATGACGGCGGAGAGGTACCAGCGGTGGCGCATGAAATCATCTCTGAATATATTGTGTGGCTTGGGCTTGATAAAGATCCGGCATCAGAAGCACTGCCTGTTTCCGAGTCGGAGCGCCTTTATAAGACAGTCAATCTTCTTCATGAAAGCAAGATCGAGCTATTTGTGCCGCAAGGTCTCAGGCTTACAGAAGATATGAAGAAAGCGTTGAAAGATGTAGGCAAGAGAGGGCATAAGAGCAATGTTGAATGTAGAGAGTACTCGAACGAAAACCATTTGGCTCAAATGCTTAAAGAGCCTGTAGAAGCAGGAACGGGAAGAATGACCCTTATAGAAGACGCCCAAAAGAATAAGATGCAGTGGGTGGCCCAGACTTTTTCGGAGGCTTTCAAGACCAGCAGAATGCTTACCATATCTCTTCCGAATAATTATGGAAATATGGACTCAAAAGAGAAGACAGTTTTCCAGGCAAAATTTATAATGATAGCCATCCTCGGAAGACTCTTTGAAAAAGGTAAAACGCCGATGGTGGAAGCGCTATTAAGCGATATGCTTAAAGGATGCCTCGATCTCGATGAACCAGCGCGCGCGGCATTTATCAATGAATTAGGATTGTCAGATGATGAAGTCGCTATTCTATCCCCCGAAGATTTTATTAGGCGCATTAGCCGATTATTAGGTACGCCTCTAAAGTTAGTGGAAAGAATAGGTCAAGAGATCAGGTTAATGAAGAACTTCTGGATCGCGGCGTAAACTGTCGCCTATTGATATGTATGACCTTAGCGGGGGGGAAGCCGTTGAAATATGTAGAAGAGGCAATGGAATATGCGCCGATATTCTCCGCGTATAGGTAATCGCCTATTTCAAGCTCCGGCAGATCTTCGGCGACGGATATGGTGTCAAACGCGTCACAAGTCGGCCCGAAGACAGCGCATACTTTTAGAGGGCCGTCTTTGAAAGACTTCAGCGGATACTGGCAATGGTCGAATACTATCCCGGAAAATGTGTGGTAGACTCCGTCATCCAGATAATAGCATGTCTTACCGTCGCGCACAGCTTTTCCTATTATCTTAGTTACGAGAGTTGCGGCATTTGCCACCATGAAACGGCCGGGCTCGGCAAGTATTTCCATTGTTTTGGGGAAGAGCCTGTCTATTTCGGTATTTAGTTTTTTGGCGAGTGTTTTAAAAGATTTTACCTTGTTATTGTATTTGACCGGGAACCCTCCGCCTATATCGAGTATATTTATTTTATGTCCCCTGGACTCGGCCTCTTTCAGTATTGAGGAAGAAAGCTGTAAGGCCTGCATATAATTTTCGAAATTATTGCACTGGCTTCCTACGTGAAAGCTTATGCCCTCGACCACAAGGCCTATCTTGAACGCTTCAAGTATAAGATCGACAGCTTCGCCGGGATGCGCGCCGAACTTCGAAGATAATTCAACCATCGAACCCGTATTTGGCACGCGTATTCTCAATACGAGACCGGCGTGCGGGCAGTGCTTTTTTATCTTGTACAGCTCATCGATATTATCGTAAGTAACCAGAGGCTTGTATTGATCCAGCTTCTGAAGCGTCTCTTGCTGTTTTATTGTATTCGCGTAGATTATCTTATCCCAGATCCAATCCTGCCTTTTCTTTTTCGGCATACTCTTTATATTTTCATACGCTATCATGAATTCAGGGAAGCTCGCGACATCGAAACTGGCGCCCATCCTGTACAGGGTCTTTACTATCTCCGGGTTTGAATTCGCTTTGACGGCATAGTAGGCCTGGACGCGCGGCAGAGCTTCTTTAAATTCTCTGTAATTCTGCCGTATCTTTTCATGATCCACTATGAACGCGGGCGTGCCGTTTTCTTTGGCTATCTTTAAGAGCTTGTCCATATTAATCCTTGAAGAGGAAGTTATTAAAACACCAGATGTTCTTTTTATCAAGATACGCGTGTGGGTTCTCTTTGAAGAATACCCTGTAATTTTTTAATGGCGTCCAATCGCTCGCTTCCGACGCGAGACGTCCCAGATACGGTTTTGCTATGCCAAGTATATGGTCATACGGCAGGTCATCAGGCACACATACGCCTTTGTGAGGATTTTCTATCATCCACATTATGGCGCCCACTACTCCTATCGCGACCTGCATAGTCGTAGCGTTCTGGTGCGGTATCAATTTTCTAGATTCTTCTATAGTCAATATGCTTCCGGTCCACCAGGAGTTGTATTTATGCCCCATAAGAAGCGCGCCAAGTATATCCGCGCCGCCCGTTATTTCGTCATCCATTATCCTTAAATTCGGCTGAAGTTCGTAGTTGCGCCCGCGCAATTCCTGAAGGCTTGAAATAGTCTCGTGGCACGGCATATACGCGTAGTGGACGGTCGGCCTGTAGACAGCTTTACCGTTTTTCCAAACGGTGAGTTTGTCGGAAATGGTAAATGCTTCACCGTGGCGGATGACCATGCCTATTATCTCCATATTTGGTACCCAGCTTCTTACCCAGGTGTTCATGCCCATTTGAGACAAAAATACCTGATTTCCCGGTCCATAAGGAGGAGTGTTCGCAAGATGAGGGAGGGTCTTTTCATGCGTGCCCCAACCCATCTCCGCCGGAGAAATGCCCTCTTCTCTTAAGCCTTCAATGCTCCATGTTCCCACAAATTCGTCGACTTCCTTGGGTCTGGAGGTGATCTGCGTGTCTCTTTCGCTGCAATGTATTACTTTTATGCCGAGCGTCATCGCCAGATTGGAGTATTTTCTCTCACGCAGAAGTTTTTCCAGCTTAGCGGCTTCTTTTTTCGGCGTCGTTTTGTCATGGATTGATTTTTCGGCGATATCTACAATGCCTTTTTTGGTGAAATGCGAAATCAGGCCCGGGTTCGCGCCATGGTCCACCACGGCTGTTGTGGAATCATTCGTCCACTTGGCGAGCATGTCGCGTAATATCATATGGCGATAGTATAAAGATTTTTTAAACGGACTTTTATTGTGGATGCCCGCGTAAGGATCCCATTCCTCAATGGAAGTATTTACATATAGCACTTTGTTGTCATGGCACCATGTGAGGATGTCATTACAGCTTATATTCCACGCAAGGTCTATAAGAAGCCCGCCGGCGGAAACGTGCCTGGAAAGAACCTGCGCTATATTTATAGGAGTGATCTTTTCCTGGAAATATCTTACGCCTTTCTTTATCCATGGCTGTAGTTCTTTGCGTTTATCGGCGAAATCGATTACAGTGATATTTTTATGCGGTATCTTTACGTGTTTCAGCAATATGGGAATAGTGCATTTAGAAACGGAACCATACCCCAGTATCAAAACTTTATTCTTAAACTCCAACATTATATTACCTCCAGTTGCGCACTATTCTACATTGAGATTAGTTGCATGTCAATATCACTAAATAAATTCCTAAAAAATTTATCCTTCTATGCAGGCGGTTACTTTGGCGGCCGCCTTCCGCCTGGCATTCAAACCTAAGCCTTTAGTTACGGTCAGCACAAGCCACCTAAATAGATGTGTAAGATAGCCATGTATAGGTGGTAGGAAAAATGTTACCCTTCACTTCGTTCCGGGTCGGTCTTTTGTTCTGTCGAAAAACGGGGGCCTGCGGAACTCGGCCCTTTTTAACCGTTTTTCTTCTTCACAAAAGACCTAACATTTTTATTGTGCTTCCCATAACCGTAGGCTTAGGTTTATATATCTACCCCCACAC
>JAUYOL010000002.1 GCA_030695905.1 Candidatus Omnitrophota bacterium
ATCTTTACTTGCAAATGCGCCTGTAGCGGCTGTAGTATCAAGGGTAACTGTATCACCGGCTACTACACCGCTTAAGGCTGCCAGTGTCGTATTAAGGGTAGCGGCTGTTGTGCCGTCGTATGTCTTATTGTTAGCGGTAATGCCTGTAACAGTCAAGTCTTTAGCAGTTATACTGAAGTTGCTGCTCTCAAATGTTATCGTATAGTTAGACCCTGCCGATAATGTACCTTGGGTTATGGCATAAGTGCCTACGTCAGTGCCGGCATTGCGGCCTAAGGCTCCTGAGAAGGAATCTCCGCCTACCAATGCTGTATTGGTATATGTAAATGTCGGGTCGCTAGCGCCATATACTTTAGTCTGGCCTGCGGTAGCTGTAACCGTAATAGGCTTGGCTGTGATATTGGCAGTGGTGGTAGCTGTTGTGAAAAGAAGAGTATAGTAGCCCGCGTCTGTGCCGCTTAAGGAAATACTGCTTACGCTTACTGTTTTATCTGTCCCGACGTTCTTGGTATCGAATGTAGCCGTGTAATTGATTGTAAAATCGTGATTCTTACCGGCTACTCCATCATCAGATGTAGTTACTGTCGCCGTAGTGCCGCCATCATAAACCTTATTAACACCGGCGGCACTTACCGTCAATGATATCTTGGCATCTGCATCTATGGTCCAGGTACCGCTGATAGTTGTGCCGGCACCCATGGCATAAGTAGTAGTGCCTCCTTCTGAATATCTGCCAAGTGTAAGGTTATTATATGCTTCGCTTGCTGGAAGCGTAAAATCTGTATCTGCCTGTATATTTAATGTGCCATTTGTCCAATCAGTGTTGGCTGCGGTTGCGTCATAAGGAGTTACGCCACTCGCCCCCTGAATAGTAACAGTATACGCTCCGGAAACAAAAGTGCCGGCATTAACCGCAAGCGTTCCATGTGTGCTTTGAGCATCTGTTGTGCCATCTATAGTAAGGTTATTGCCTAATGTTAATGTACCTGAATAACCCGTGGCAAGCGTAAGATTACCTAATGTTAATGTGCTTGCTGAAGGGGTGGCTACGCTTGAGGAGCCTGCATCAAATACTGCCGTGTGACCGTAGTTAGAAGGATATCCGGCAAATCTTGGGTTACTCCAGTTAGCCGCGCTTGCCCAAGTTGTGCCGTCTCCTGCGCCTGTCCATGTCCACACAGTATCCGCACCCGATGCTAAAGTGCCATATGAGTTATCGTGGTTGTAGTCGGTGAAGTAAGAATTTGTAAAATATGAAGTGTCGCCGCCACCCGCAAGCCCGCCCCCATTAGCGGAAACCGTCCCCAGGGCGTAGCAGCTATCTATGGTATTAGTGCCATAACCAAAATTAGGATCAATATCATTACTTCCTACCAGCCCACCCACATAAATACTTAATGCTGTGGATGAAACATTACCTGTGGCATAGGAATCAGCAAAGGTAGAGGCGCCTCCTCCCGCATAGTTTTGCCCCACCAACCCGCCTACATAATCTCCTGTTCCTAAAATAGTCCCGGTAGCGTAGCTTGAAGAAACTGATATGGTTTGATCAGTCTCATCAGCGCTGGAAAGCCCTATCAATCCCCCTACATAGCTAACTCCTGAAACATTCGCTGTAGAATAAGACCCGGAGATAGTTACCGTGGTGGTACTCTCTGTTCCGAGATTAATATATCCCACCAGTCCACCCACATAACTGCCTGTTCCCGTAACAGTGCCGGTGGAATAACAATTGGAAATAGTGCTATTTCCGCTATTGATTAATCCGACAAGAGCGCCCACGTTATTCTGTCCCGTTATATTGACATTAGTAAGGTATATATTAGAGAGAGTTGCCGTAGCGGAACCAAAGAGCCCCACATTATCAGTTGCAGAAAGGTTTATCGTCAGGCCGTCTATCGTATACCCATACCCATTGTATTTGCCTGTGAATGTGTTTATGGGTGAGAATGTCACCCCTGTCCAGTCGGTAATATTAACGGTCTGGACATAGTTTAATCCGAGGCCGGTTGTAGGGATATTGTTTAATTCCGTAGCTGTAGTGATTCTGGTAGCTGCTGTAGTGGCTCCATTAGGGTTAGATGGCCCATTAAAGGTTCCGCCTGTTACTGAAAGAGAACCGTTAGCGTGTACTATATTATTGCCATTAGCGCCTGCCGTATCATTAGTCTCATTAAAAGTGCCGCCTGCCTGGCTAAAGCATGTGCCGGAGCCTGTAATGGTAAGGTTATTAGCCAGTGATATAGTACCTGTATAGGCCGCTGTTATGGTTAAAGAGAGAATACTATTGGTAAATGCGGCATCTACAATGGAATCCTTGGTAGAAGTCCCATCAAAGGTAACAGCATCGCCGTTAGGCAGGGTATTACCGCTCCAGTTATTGGCATCGCTCCAAAGATACGTTGTGCCTCCGCCATCCCAGGTAGGGTCTATGAGCATATTGTAGTTATTGCCTTCATTTACACCGTTAGGAATAAATATGTAGTTTAAGGCATAGAAGTCACTAACAAAGACCTTATCCAGGGTATATGTATCCGTGTCTATATTGATGTAATACTGGCTGCCGGGTGTCTGAGAGCGCAGTTTAATATAGTATTCTTCCGCTCCTATATCAGGGGATCCTACGATATTAAGAGAGCCTTTAAAGGTATAGGTCCTTCCGGCTTCAAAGTATAGTTCTTTATCAGGAGTCAAGCATTCGAAGTTATAAAATGTGATATTTCCATAGAAGTATGAGGGATTTTGGTCATTATAAACAGTTGTTCGAGTCGCCTTGAGCACAAGACTACTCGATATAGGGTAAATTATTTGGCCAAAGCCGTCGGGAGGACCTGTAATCTGTACACTTGTG